>JAYTHN010000071.1:0-6415 GCA_043732505.1 Methylotenera sp. | reverse complement strand
GTGATTCTACGTCTTTAGCTTTCACTGAAAGCCAAGAGTTTTGTGCAACTTCTTGCTCAAGTTGTCCCGGTGTCCATCCAGCATAACCTAAGGTAAGTAACATTTTTTCAGGGCCAGCCCCTATTGCCACTGCTTCAAGAATATCTTTAGAGGTCGTTAGTGCGGTAGTCTCAGCAATGGTAATGGTGCTATCCCATTCGCCATCTGGCATATGCAATACAAAACCACGTTCAGGCTGCACTGGGCCACCACGTAATACGGGGTGCTGCGCAACAATGTTGTTAAATAACTCAACGTTGATTTTTTCAAATAAAGTATCGTATGTAAAATCAGTAGGACGATTAATCATTACACCCATCGCACCATCTTGATTGTGCGTGCAGATGAAAGTCACTGATTTAGAAAAATAGGGATCGGTCAAGGCTGGCATCGCGATGAGGAAGTGGCCTGTGAAGTTAATGTTTTCCAATGAAATTACTCTAACATGAATGGTTGTTTATTAAAGTTAGATATCGCATATTATAACTCTCGTTTTTTAATTTTTTCTTTAAAATTGCGTTTTTAATCAGTATTTTAACTAGCATTTTTATCTGCTTCTAAATAGCCAGTGACCTCTAAACCAAAGCCAGCCATACTTGGCATTTTACGTTGATTCGCGAGTAACTTCATTTTTCCTACACCGCAATCTAATAATATTTGAGAGCCAATGCCATAAGTACGTAGCTCTTGATTAATACGAGTAGGCTCATCTGCCCCTTTAATTCGCTCAATAATTGCTTCGCTATCTTCTTGATGATGCAACAACACCATGACGCCAACATCGGCGCTAGTAATTACTTTCATGGCTTGCAAGGTATTCCAGCTGTGCGTACAGCTCGTGCTATCTAACAAATCAAATATTGATAACGGCTCATGCACGCGTACCAGCGTTTCTTGGTCTGGAGTAGGAGTGCCTTTAATCAAAGCCAAATGTGTTTCTTTAGCGATTTTATCGTTGTAAGCAATCAGCTTCATTTCACCATAAGGCGTTTGTATAATGCGTTCAGCCGCGCGTTCAACCAATCGCTCTGTTTGCGCACGGTAATGAATCAAGTCTGCAATCGTGCCGATTTTAAGTTGGTGTTCAGCGGCAAATAACATTAAATCTGGCAACCGTGCCATATTGCCATCTTCTTTTAAAATCTCGCAAATTACACTTGCAGGTTCACAGCCTGCTAGTTGGGCTAAATCACAGCCTGCTTCAGTGTGGCCTGCACGTACTAACACACCACCATCCATCGCGGCGAGTGGAAAAATATGACCAGGACTTACAATATCTTGCGGATACGCGTTTTTATTCACCGCAGCAAGCACTGTAGTTGCACGGTCTGCGGCAGAAATTCCCGTAGTGACACCTTCAGCCGCTTCAATAGACACCGTAAAGTTAGTGCCCATACGTGCACCATTTTTTTGAACCATTTTGGTCAGATTTAATTTGCGACAACGCGCTTCCGTTAGAGTTAAGCAAATCAACCCTCGGCCATACTTAGCCATAAAGTTAATGTGTTCAGCAGTGGTAAATTCTGCTGCCAACACTAAATCGCCTTCGTTCTCACGGTTTTCATCATCTACCAACACCACCATACGGCCATGTTTGATTTCTTCGATGATTGCTTTAGCACTGCTAATTACGCTGGTATTCATAAAGGTGTTTATGCTTTGATTCATTAAATCACTCAATGTTGATGGGCTTAAGCAGGTTCATCAGTGTCGGTTTCCTTCATCCACTCAGTCATGCGCTCTACATAACGCGCAATTTGGTCTACTTCTAAATTCACGCGGCTACCTACACCTAAATATTGCAAGGTAGTATTTTCAAGCGTATGCGGGATTAAGTTCATGCTAAAAATATCCTTAATAACCGTGTTCACAGTCAAACTCACGCCATTCACGCAAATAGAACCTTTTATGGCAATATATTTAGAAATTGCATGCGGCGCACGAATATCAAGCTTCCAGCAATCTCCCAGCTGTTCAAAATGCACCACTTGCCCAACGCCATCCACATGACCGCTCACCAAGTGACCACCGAGCCTGTCGTGCAGGCGCAAGGCTTTTTCTAAGTTAACGTGCTTAATATGCCCAATATCGCCAGCTTCTAAGCCAACAGTTACGGCCAACGTTGATTTAGATACATGCGCCTCAAAATGTGTATCACTCAAGCTGATGGCCGTCAGACAAACGCCATTCACGGCAATACTATCGCCGATAATAACGTCTTCCGTGCCTAAGCCTTCGCAAAGAATGCTAAGTTTCACATCCTCGCCCGTAGACGTGGTGTGTTCGATTTGACCTATGGTCTGAATGATGCCTGTAAACATAATAATATTTTAACAGATAAGAGTTGAGAGGTGTTTTTGTAACGCGGGCCTATTTTAAAGCGAATTGTGCGTATTAACTAAGCTTAATGTGTCGATAGATATGACTGCATAAAATGCATACCCGCAGTTATTAGACTCTAGGCATAGAGCTTTGCATTGATTTCAATAGCGATTCGATCTACGAGATCTGTAACGTCTCGCAGCAAAATATGATGGATTTGTCCAGCTAGGCCTTTTTCCAGTTGTACAGTTAAAAGTCATCTAATCCGCTTTTGGTTGGCACAACATAGCTCCCACTCCAGTAAATGTATTGCGAGAGAGCTATTGTAGTTCGCTGCTCAGTAAGCGTTAATGGTAAATTAGCTTCTTGTGCAAGGTCAAGCAAATTGTGACCAAAGAATAAATGCCAGACTTTGAAGGTTTGATTTTTCTTTCAGGCTTTTCTCCCGAGACAATATCGCGTACTTTGGTTATGTTGATGAGCATTGCTTTCAACAGTATTTCAATTGCCATGCCAGCAAGCATGAATGCCTGGTCTTGCATATTTAGATGTATCTCATGAGGTAAGGACGCATCGGTCACTGTCCGAAAGGCATGGATAAGATTCTCGCCTTTGTGAGCCCATGCCCGAGGTGTTGATAAGTCCTTGGGAATAGTCCTTCCAGAATGCTCTTGCTTGCACAATATTTATCTTGGGATGTGGATGCATTGATTCCTCATAGCCCTAACGTAAAATATAAAAGCGGTTAAAAGTATAACTTGGTGAAATCAGAGTAATGATTAAACTCACGATTCTTATTCATCTATTAAAATAATTATCAAAAAAGTATTAAGATAAAACTAAGAACTAGCTCCCACCAAATTTTTAATAAAACACTGACTCAATAACTCAATTTAGACTTTTCCAATCGCTCCGCCAACCAAACCATAATAATAGATTGCCGTGTAACGCCCAATTTACTGGCTTCACGGTCTAGCGATTCAATCATCCATGTTGGAAAATCTACATTCACACGCTTTTGTGTTTGTAGTTCGCGTTTAGCTTTTGTTAAATCTAGCACATGCGTGATGTCAACGCCTTCATCAAACTGCTGTTCAAAAGTATTAGCTTTCATAAAATTCAACCTCCTCGGTGCGTGAGCGACGAACTTAAATGAGCCGAACATCAAAACCTCTGTAAGTGATAATGGCGGACCAACACTTGTCGTTAATTAAACTTATTAGTAAATATTTTGCCTCATCCTCTGTTTTGGCTGGAATCTCTAATAAGTTAGGGTCATTCCATAAGGATTGTGGATCAGAGAAGTTGATACCGTGCTTTATAAAATTAGCCTGACTTTTAGTTTTGTCAAATTCAAAAGTAATCATAAGGATATAAATTATACCTTTTTTAACTTTTTGCAAGTGACTGATAAGTGAGATGGGCACGTTAAAAACATGCGCTGTGATAAGTTGTTATTAATTAAACCCTGTTAGAATTTAGCCCATGCTACAAATCATAAAATCAATATTCAATAAACTGGCGGTGTTTGAGTTATTCGTCGGCATGCGTTATACGCGGGCTAAGCGCAAAAATCATTTCATTTCGTTTATTTCCCTTACCAGCATGATAGGCATTGCGCTTGGCGTGGCGGCGTTAATTGTTGTGCTTTCTGTCATGAATGGTTTTCAAAAGGAGTTGCGAACTCGGATTTTAGGGGTGGCTTCTCATTTGGAAATCACTGGTAGTAATAGTCAACTGGCGGATTGGCAGAATATTGCTACAACAGCTAATAAACGCGAGCATGTACTGGCGAGTGCGCCTTATATTACGGCGCAGGGCATGTTGAGTTATGGGCAAGGCGTGCAAGGAGCGATTGTGCGTGGCATATTGCCAGCGGCTGAAGATAAAGTGGCAGACTTAGGTAGCCACATGAAAGCAGGGCATTTAAGTGATTTGCATCCGGGTGAGTTTGGTATCATTTTAGGCGCAGATTTAGCCTTTGCTATTGGTGCACAAATGGGCGATAAAGTAGTATTGCTTGCACCACAAGGGCAATTTACCCCCACTGGCGTAGTGCCGCGAATTAAACAATTTACTGTGGTTGGACTATTTCAAATTGGTATGTACGAATATGATGCTGGCCTAGCGCTTATTCATATGGAGGATGCCGCTACGTTGTATCGCATGGGCGATAAGGTTTCTGGCGTGCGACTAAAGCTAGATGATTTATTTAATGCGCCTGCGATTGCGACCACAATTAATACGCAGCTTAATCAAAACGGCTCATATTATGTAACGGATTGGACGCAACAACACGCTAATTTCTTCCGCGCTGTGCAAATGGAAAAACGCGTGATGTTTATTATTCTAACCTTGATTGTGGCGGTGGCGGCATTCAATATCGTCTCTACGCTAGTGATGGCAGTCACAGATAAACGTGCGGACATTGCCATTATGCGCACTTTTGGCGCTAGCCCGCACAGTATTATGATGATCTTTATTATTCAAGGTGCGCTGATTGGTATTATCGGTACGGCGGTTGGGGCATTTTTTGGAATTTTGATCGCCTTGAATATCGGTACGATTATTCCGTTCATTGAAGGATTGTTCCACGTGCAGTTTTTAGCGAAAGATGTGTATTACATAAGCGATTTACCGTCGGACTTAATATGGTCGGACGTCATAACGATTGTTATTATGTCGTTTATATTAAGCTTATTCGCTACCCTTTACCCAAGCTGGAAAGCCAGTAAAATTAACCCTGCTGAGGCATTGCGCTATGAATAGTACTATTGTCTCGTGTAAAGATTTGTACAAGACTTATCAAGGTTTGGACGTTGCTGTGCTCAACGGTATTGATTTAAGCGTTGGCGCAAGGGAGCAAGTTGCGATTGTTGGTACCTCTGGTTCTGGCAAAAGTACATTGCTGCATTTGCTGGGTGGTTTAGATGCGCCAAGTAGTGGTGATGTGCGAATTCTTGACCAGAATCTAGCGACATTAAGTGAAACTAAAAAAGGTGTATTGCGTAATGAGTCACTTGGTTTTGTCTATCAGTTTCATCATTTATTACCAGAATTTACTGCATTAGAAAATGTAGCAATGCCGCTTTTTATCCGCCGTATGCCACGTGAGCAAGCACTTACATTGGCGGCGGAAACTTTAACAAAAGTAGGTTTAAAGCATCGTTTAGAGCATATGCCGGGCGAGCTTTCTGGTGGAGAGCGCCAACGCGCTGCCGTAGCAAGGGCACTAGTGACGCAACCGCAATGTATATTAGCTGATGAACCTACTGGAAATTTAGATCGTCACACCGCGCATGCAGTGTTTGATTTGCTGTTAGAAGTGAACCAAAGCCAGCAAAGAAGCCTAGTAGTGGTGACGCATGATTTAGAGCTCGCCCAGAAAATGCAACGCCAATATAAATTGGTGGATGGCCATTTACATCCATTGTAAGGAGCCGTAGCTACAACTCACTAAAACTTATTCATGATTCTTGCAGCACTAATGTTTTTTTTTTGGTGCTTTGAATGTACAACAACTCGCTCAGTTGCCGTCTGTATTATGGCTGCTGTGTGCAGTAGCAGTTTCAATCCTGATATTTTTTACCCAATTTAATACGCAATACATTGAGCAACATCCTTTGCGAAATTCAGCCTATTTTCATACACCCAAACTTTTTCAATTTTCCCTACTTAAATATAGCCACATTTTTATTTGGGTTGATATGGGCGAGTAGTTTTGCCTTATGGCGCATGGGTGATGAGTTGCCACATGAATGGGAACAAAAAACTATCGTAATTGTGGGTGTGGTAGCAAGCGTGCCTGAAGCGACTGAACATGGTGTACGTTTTCGCTTTGATGTTGAAAGAGTACTGACTAAGCAGGCTATTGTCCCTAAACATAGTAGCCTTAGTATATACGGAGCAAGCAAGTATGGATCAAAGCTTAAAAAAATTGATTTTAAAACTAATGGTACAGAAAGTGATGTTGTAGAACCTGAGTCGCAGCGAAATCAATTTAACGTAGGTGAGCGTTGGCAACTTTCTATTCACCTAAAGCGGCCACACGGCA
>JAYTHN010000070.1:0-6420 GCA_043732505.1 Methylotenera sp. | reverse complement strand
AATGTTAGGGATAATTATGTAATTTGTATATCCCTGAAATAGGTAGTGTGAATATGATCAAAATTGAAAAATTAATTTCAATATGTGCTGCAGAGTGGGGTTAATTGGATTTGGATAAGGTTTTAAGCGACTGTTTAATGCCTTCCGTCACCGAAAAATCCTTAGGTAACAGTTTTGTAGCGGCAGCAGCCTCGCGGTCGTTATAACCTAATGCAAGCAAAGCATTGAGTACATCACTCGCTACAGATTTAGGTAGATTTGAATGAATCCCAGCAAAACCATCCGTTGAAAACTTATCTTTAAGTTCAAGTAACAAACGCTCTGCAGTTTTCTTTCCAATACCAGGAATCCGAGTTAGCATTGCAACTTCTTGCATTGTCACCGCTTGCACCAGTTCCTCTATTGAAACACCACTTAATATTGAGAGCGCCGATTTTGCACCAATTCCATTTACTTTAAGTAATTGCCTAAAAGTACTTTTTTCTTGTTCACTGCCGAAGCCATACAATAGCTGCGCGTCCTCGCGCGCAACAAAATGTATTAGTAACTGAATTTTAACGCCAAGCTCTGGTAGATTATAAAAAGTACTCATCGGCACTTCAACTTCGTAGCCCACACCGTTGCAATCAATCACAACTTGCGGTGGTGATTTTTCAATCAAAATACCATTTAATCTTGCAATCATCGTGCTTGCCTCATCATATTAATCTGCCACCTTTTACCCTAAATCCAGCTGTTGCAACCCGCCCCAAACCCTGCCCACCATGCGCATGACAAATTGCGCAAGCTAACGCATCTGCAGAATCTGACTTAGGCACGGCGGGTAATTTAAGTAAGCGTTTCACCATTTCTTGTACTTGTTCTTTTTGTGCATGGCCATTACCAACCACAGCTTGTTTCACTTGTAGTGCAGTGTATTCTGCCACCGATAAATTGCGTATTACCGCAGCGCTTATGGCGGCGCCACGCGCTTGGCCTAATAATAAAGTGGACTGTGGGTTTACGTTGACAAAAACTTTCTCAATCGCCACTTGGTTCGGCTGGTAGGTATCAATCACCTCAAACAGGCCATCGAGAATAATTTTGAGTCTAGCGGGGAGCTCCTCTCGATCATCTTCACCCTCAACCTTATTCTTTTTTCCACTGGCGGTTTTAATCGTACCACTAGCAATGTAAGTGATTTTCTCGCCCACTTTTTCGATGATGCCGAAACCTGTCAGACGCAACCCTGGGTCGATGCCTAAGATTCTAGTAATCGTCACTTAAGTTATCATTCCACTTAGAGAATCATTGATTGAGTTAAGAAAGTAATTGACCTTCATGATGGCGAGTTTTAGTCTTCAATAACCGCAGTAGTGTACACATCTTGCACATCATCTAAATCTTCTAATGCATCTAAAATCTTTTGCATTTTTACTGCATCATCGCCAGAAAATACCGTTTCGTTACTTGGTTTCATAGTTACTTCTGCCAACACTGCTTTTAAACCTACAGCCTCCATGGCTTCTTTAATGGTAATGAAATCATTTGGCGGGGTGATGACTTCTATACTGCCATCTTCATCGGTGACAATATCCTCCGCGCCAGCTTCTAGAGCAATTTTCATCACTTTGTCTTCAGAGGTGCCTGGCGCATAAAGCAAACTGCCACAATGTTTGAACATAAAAGCGACGGAGCCATCTGTGCCTAAGTTACCACCAAATTTAGTGAGTGCGTGACGTACATCTGCGACTGCACGTTGTTTATTATCGGTTAAACAGTCAATGATAATCGCTGCGCCGTTAATGCCGTAGCCTTCATAACGAATTTCTTCGTAGTTCACGCCCTCTATCTCGCCAGTACCTTTCTTGATGGCACGAGTGATATTGTCAGCAGGCATGTTTTCTTCTTTGGCTTCTGCGACTGCTGCACGTAATCGTGGGTTCATAGTGATGTCGCCACCGCTTAAGCGGGCTGCAACAGTGATTTCTTTAATGATTTTGGTGAAGATTTTACCGCGCTTTGCGTCTTGACGACCTTTACGATGCTGAATATTTGCCCATTTACTATGACCTGCCATACCAATTCCTTAAGTGATTTTTAAACATACTTGTAGACATAAAATCTCATATTTATATATTACCATACTGCCTAATATGTCATCACTCTATAGCTGTTTGCTACTTAGCTATCTATCGTTATAAACCTTTACTCTTGGCCTTGTGCGCAATCCACACCTTTTTGACTTTTAATGGTGATAATAGAAATAACCGCTAATGCCAAACCAATTAAAAGCATGCCAACTAACTCAGTATGATTGGGCGTTTCACCCAATTGCAACCAAGCCGCAACAACGCCTATGACAGGGGCTAGCATACTGGCCATGCTAGCAACACCCGCGGGCAATCTTTGTAAGGCATATAACCAAAGCAGCCAAGCCAACGCGCCAGCCAGTACTACGTTAAATAACACCGCGCTTACAAAATAAGGCGTCCATTGAATAGGAGGTGCTGGGACAACCAACGCCACTATCGCCATAGGAATAGAGCCTAGAAACATGGGCCATGCAGTAAGTGTAAGCAAATCTAAATCTGGCTCAGATTGATGCAATTTTTTAGAAATAATGACGGATAATGCCCAAAAAATGCCAGATAATACTGCTAAAGTTAAACTGAACCATTCCCTTTTAGCATGCGCTGGGTCAAAGAACATGACAATGCCAATCACAGAAAGTAATACCGCTAACCACTGCCAACCTTTGATTTTTTCTTGCAATAAAGGCCACGCCAATAACATGACCCAAAATGGCATCGTATAAGTGAGCACTGCCGTTTTACCTGCTCCACCTTCTACCAATGCCCATATTAACAATCCCGTGAAGCCACAGGTTTGCAATAGGCCTAACAAAATAATAGTCGGCCACTGTTTGAGTTTAAATGAACGCTTGGTAATAAATATCACCAAAAATAACAAAAATGCGCCAAACATAGTCCGAATAGCGGCAAACTGAAAAGGCCCTACGTATTGCAAAGCACTTTTCATTACCACCCAATTGTATCCCCAAATAATGGTTAACAAGAACAGTGCACCTAGGGCGCGAACACCACTTTTTCTATCAATTTGCATAGTATTAAATGTCGTTTATGTGCTCATTATTCGGTTTTAAAACTGTATTGACGGCCTAGTTCCAAATATGCGTTACTGCTTTCCAGCCGCCATCTGCTTGTTTGCGATAGACCAAATGTACGTTACCGCCAAAGGTTTGCCTCACGCCTTGTACGTCTATCATTGCACCACGCCATTGACCACGTTGGTAAGCTAAGTTGCCATCCTCCAGCGCTTCAGTAAGTGTTAACTTATGGTCAATCACACCTGCAATAATTAATCCTGCAAAAAATACTTGAATCGCTTGTGCACCAATGACAGGTTCACCTGCAGGTGCTGGCATTACAACTGCGTTTTCGTCATAAAGCGCTACGATTTCTTCAGCGTTTTTTGCATTGAATGCTTGATCAAATTTTGCGTTGATAGTACTAATATGCGTTTGAATATTTGACATATTGATTACTTTCTTTCTTGAAGTTAAAAAAATCTTTATTTAGTTAATACGTATTGTTAAACCAGTGCTGGAATACCCAAGTTAATCAGGCCTAGCATTTGTTGTAGTTGTATGCGCTGCGCTTCATTCAGCGCATGCATGCATTGTCTTAACCGACGGTAATAATCGGGCATGACATCATCTAATTTGGCCTGACCAACTGCGGTCAAGTTGATGCGCACACTGCGTCTATCGTCTTTAGTGAATATGCGGGCTACTAAGCCACTTTGTTCCAAGCCATCAATCAAGCCCGTCATCGTGGCACGCGTCACGCCTGCTTTATCCGCCAAAATTGAAGGTGTTGAAGTTTTGGTTTCTTCGCGCATTAATAAAATAAGTACCCACCAGCGACCTTGTAATAAACCGTGTTTACTTAAACAGGTATCCAGCGCAATTGATAAGTCGGTAGCGACACGCAGTAATTGTAAAACGCTAGCAATCGCTGTCACATCAGCATCTGGATAGCGTTCAGCAAATTTATCTAGCATTTCAGTGGTTGGAAGATCTCTTAATTGCAACATGATTAGGCGCATTATAGTTAGCTGGCTAACTATGTCAATAGATATCTTTAAATATTTAACTCTTTAGCAAAAAACTTGCTGACCGTATTGGCTAAATTATTTATCGGTGTATATTAATACTGCTAATTGGAGAAAATAATCATGAAAACATTACAACAAATATTAGATTATAAAAAACATAAAGAAGTGATTTCAATCGCGCCGAATAGGCCAGTATTTGATGCTTTAGTGATATTGGCAGAATACAAAATAGGCGCTTTAGTTGTGCTAGAGGGTGAAAAACTGGTAGGAATTTTTTCGGAACGTGATTATGCGCGTGAAGTGATATTAAAAGGTAAATCCTCAAAAAGCACACAAATACAAGAAGTGATGACAGCTAAAGTGCTATCCGCCAAACCTACCGATAGCGTTGAGCAAGCGATGACCGTGATGTCAGAAAAACGCATCCGCCACTTACCCGTAGTTGATGATGACAAAGTGATAGGCATGTTATCAATAGGCGATTTAGTAAAAGAAACCATTGCCTATCAAAAAGATTTAATTAAACAGCTAGAAAGCTACATTCATAGTTAATTATTCATAGTTAATTAGAATTTTTAGCGCAAACTTTTATTGACTGCAACTATTTACAATTGAATAGATGGCTAATTGACTTTGCTATCTATTCATATTTTTAATAATGAGTATCTGAAGACTTTCCCGTAATCCTTTGTTTCACTAAATTTTTCTTTTGCAATTTCGACATTATTACTAATGCTGTTATATGCAATATCAACAAGCCTAGCAATAAATTAGAAAAAATCCCATGTAAATCTATCGGTCAATCTTCACCCCAGTAAGCGTCTGTGCGACTTAACCATCCTGTGAATGCTAATAAAATAATTAATATCCAGATGAGGTAAACTGCCAACAGACCAAGTGGATTATGGCTAGCATGCGGTGCAAATTGATTTGCTCTAATCTCATGAATATGTAGCTTGATATTTTCAATAGTCGGCATATAGAATCTGGACGAAGGCACTTTACTTAGCCAAATTCCATAACCAACTCTTAAAAGTACCAGAATTAAACAGCAATACCCAATAAGCCGATGCCAATATCCTGTATTGTTAAAAAAATTAACGAGTACAAAAACTGCTATGAACCAATGTGTAATGCGTACAAAAACAGTCCATATAATAAACTGATCTTTTTCATGATTACCCATTATTTTAAACGCAAGTTATCACTTTAGTCTTTAAGACCTTTAGCTTTAATGATTGCTAGCGTTTTCATATCGAAGTAAATTTCTACTTTTTTGCCTTCTTTATTTCTACCATAAATCTCATAACAGCTACCGTCCACTTTAAATTTTTTTTGATGCTATAACCTTCATCTGCTAAAGCTTTTTTAAGGTTTCTTCCGATGCCCACTCTGATTTTGGGTAAGTGGGACAATCCGCTGAAGCGAATGCTTGCAGTGAAATTAAGCTAAGTAACGCGAATATAAAACGCATGATTTTTTTCCTTAAGGTTGTATTTAAATTAGCTAAATATTGGGCGAATTTTTAAGTATCGGCCCACATACGAATCAAATTATGATAGTTGCCAGTTAATCTAATCACTGCAGTTGAATCACCTATCTGCTCGCGTAAAGTAACAATCGCTGCGTCCATATCAAACAACAATGTTCTTTGCTCATCATCTCGTATCATGCTTTGTACCCAAAAGAAACTAGCCAACCTTGTACCACTTGTTACGGGGCATACGTGATGCAAGCTAGTGCCTGGGTATAACACCATGTCACCCGCTGGCAACTTAACCATTTGGTGGCCATAGGTGTCTTCAATAACCAACTCACCACCTTCGTAACTATCAGGGTCAGCAATGAAAAGGGTGCAAGAAATATCCGTACGTACGTGCAAACCTGAAATTGCATGGGTGCGCACGGCGTTATCAATATGAGCACCAAAATCCATACCTTCACGATATTGGTTGAAGAGTGGCGGGTAAATTTTTTTTGGTAAAGTTGCAAAAAAAAACAATGCGTTACGACTTAAGGCTCTAAGTGCTATTTCACGTGCTACCTCAGCATCTGGCGACTTTTCTGGTAACTGGATATTACGTTTAACTTGTGCCGATTGCGTACCCGCAGTGACCTTACCATCGGTCCATTCGGCCTTAATCATGAGCGCTTGCAGTTTTGCAAGCTCATCAGCATTTAATACTTGGGGTACGCGCAACAGCATTTATTATCCTAAAGCTTTCTCAATTAAAACTTGTACTCAGTGGTGATGATTGCTTATCTGCGATTACCTGGTACAGTAAAAATACCATTGTCATA
>JAYTHN010000069.1:0-6433 GCA_043732505.1 Methylotenera sp. | reverse complement strand
CGGCTTCTAGCACTTGAATGCGCTTTGTTCTGCCGTTAATGCACGGGCTTGTGGCGTAACGCCTAGCAACTCCTGTTTATATTGGCTAGTCCAGCGTTGCATAGAAGATAAACCCACCTGCATAGCACTGGCTGCTTGGCTCATACTGTAGCCTTGATTGACCACTAAATTGACATACTCTTGCTTAAACTCTGTTGTTAATATGCGTCATACTTTACTCATTTTTACACCCCTTAAAGTTAATGATAACCTCTAAGAAAGTGTCTCGCTAAATTAGACCATTACAGGCGTAAGAAACGGGTGCATATAGTTTATCAGTCAGGTTGCGTAAGCTTGCTCTTAGCGTCGTTTTGGGTTTGCGCGCCATGCCACGTTAGCATCGTAAACCGTGTAACCAGGCATCGCAGACGTATTCGCGTTATCTGCATAACGTTTGCCCACCATACGCGCACCAATACCTGCTTCCCAATTTGGTTGTTGATAATAAAGCCAGGCATTCGCTATTCTTTCAGGAACATCGCTAGGCCTATTGACAGCGCTGGAGACATTTACAGCAGGGTCGCCAACCGCTTCAATCAATTCATCCAAACGTACATCTACTAAGGCCATATTAAAGTCAGTACGCTAATGTTCTATAGGTAATAAAGTTGCCGCTAATTCAACACCACGTGAAGATTGTTTACCACCTTGTACCCTAAGTGTTGGATTGTTGGTGTCACGGGTAATAATGTCATCTTTTACAATGTGATATATCGCAAATGTCAATTCACCTTTGGCATGGGGTAATACATGCTTAATGCTAAGCTCAGTTTGTTGTGATGAAGTTAAGCTAAACCCTCCACGACTTGGCCTTAGCGTAACGATAGAGGTTACAGGGTCAGAGCCTTTGCTGAATTGACCATAGAAAGCTGTACTAGGCGTAGTTTGATATATGGCACCGAACCTATAAGCAAATGATGAGTAGTCTTTATCTAATTTGGCTGTTGTTAAACGACTGTCATGTTCAACATTAATCCAATCTTGACGCAAGCCAGCGCTTAATTTGATTTGACTGGTTATATCAAAAGCATCTTCTACAAATACAGAGTGTTGGACTGTTTTAGACGCAAAGTCTAAAGCAGTTGGATCATATGGTTATGAAAGTGCCGGGCTCAAAATTTTTTATAGGTACACTGCTACTAGGGTCGTTGTCGTTATAAAAGTTATCAAAATAGCGAAAATCTACCCGTGCCATTTCATAACCTGCCGCCCAACGATTGTGATGGCCGAATGCTTCGGCAATAGAAGCTAGCTCTATACTGTTGCCAATTTGCTTTTGTTGATGCTTAATTTCGGTATAACCAGAGCGGTCTACCGTATTGGTGGCATCATCTAGGGAAAATAACTCCACATTACGCCAATGACGGCGTGCATTAAACCAATAACTTACATTAGTTAGCTTGACGGCATCTGATAATTGCCATTCAACTTTTGCACGCAAACGATCTTCTATGAAGTTCTGTTCATCATTGCTAATGTTATAGTTTTCTTTGCGTAAAGATGAATCAATACGACCATCTCGCAGAGGGATACCCGTATAGCGACTTGGCGACTCGTTTGAATGATCAAAAGTAAAGTTGATATGTAAATTATCTATGGGGGTAAGCAATAGATTGGTCATGAGTTTTTCACTTTGATGCTCGCCACGATTCACATAACCGTTGTCGCCTGTCACAGAAGCATCTGCTCGAAATGCGCCAATCTCACCTACTGCGCCTGTGCCGCCAATGCCTGCTCGATACTCACCACGCGAACTCGCCCCTACCAGTGCTTCAATAGAGCTTTCACGATTAGGCGCTTTGCGAATGCTATTCACAATACCGCCCATAGTACCATCGCCGAATAATACCGAAGCAGGGCGACGCAATATTTCAATGCCTTGATATCCCCAAGCATCGGATGGATGAGTGAGTGTGCCAGCGGCAGTCAGCAAGCGAACGCCATCTTCAGTCTGACCGACAGAGTCGTTACCCGTAAAACTACGTGCTGAGTATGAAAAGGCCTGCGCCAAGATTACTGATGTCTGAAATACCTGTGGTGCGAGAAACCGCTTCGTGGATATTGCTATCACCGCGCATGCGAATCGTATCTATGTCCAAGGTTTCCACGCTAGCTGGAATATCAATAGCATTTAAGTCTAGCCTACTAGCGGTACTATTGATTTTTTTTAAGATTAAGCGCGGTGTTTTGGTCAGTAGGGGATTGCACGCTGACCTCTTTGAGTTCGATGATAACGTCCTCAGCGACCGTTAAGTTTGAAAAACTAGCTAATACGGCTGCAGTGATTAAGTTTGTGTTCTTAATCATTATTTTTATACTCCCAGATGCGATTCAAACGAACATGACCGACCGTCATGTTCGTTTGTAGTGGTAGTATTTAAATAAGAGCGTGGCAACGAAAATACTTACACAAATATAACTCTAGCCTATAGATTAATGCCGTTGTAGATTCATGCACTTATCACTTACTCATTGTTTGATGAGTAGATAAATACGTTGAAAAGCATACAGGCATATGGTGCGATATATTTTCTACAGCCGATTACTATGGGTATTACTGTGAATATATAAATGTGCAAGCGAAACAACAAATTCGCTTCTACTCAGGATCACCCCGTCCTAATTCGAACATTACGACTACATCAAGGCAGGTCTCCTGACCCTCGGGTAATAGCCTTATTCGCTGCCTTCCCAAATCTAACGACTCAGTGGCTAAGGGTGCGAACAGACTATCCGATTACAGTTGCGGGGGCAGTTTTGGAATGAGTCTTGAGATTTTCACCTCAAATGACCGCACCAAATTTTCTTTTAATCAGCTTGTGTGAAACTTAAACTAAACCTTAATGATTGGAGTTTAGTTTTTGAAAATATTAAGTTAAGCAAGATGCATCGCGCATCTTTTGGTTATTTAAAGATGTGATTATTTCAGTATAAGTGGCAAACCAGCTGCAATAAATGACACCTTGTCACATAGCCCAGCAACAGCTTGGTTGAGCTTGCCTTGTGCATCCTGAAACTGGCGATTGATTTCACCCAGCGGCACAATACCCATGCCAACTTCGTTACTCACCAACAACACCGTGCCAGGTAAATCAGCTAAGCAAGCCAAGAAATCACTACGTTCTTGCGCCCAATTCACCCCTTCAGACGGCGCACATTCTGGGCATATACATTGCGCCAGCCATAATGTTAAACAATCGACGATTAAGCAATGATTAGGTGCGGCGTAAGCACGTAATGTTGTAGCCAACTGAAAGGGCTTTTCTACTGTTTGCCAATGCTGAGAGCGACGCACTTGATGCTCAGTAACGCGCTTACCAAATTCAGTGTCATACACTTGAGCTGTCGCAATGTAAGTCACAGGAAGCAAGCTGGCTTCAGCTAGTTTTTCTGCATAAGCGCTTTTGCCAGAGCGTGCGCCACCTAAAATTAAGTGTGTTGCCATGAGTTTTCCATTACTAATTCTTCTAAAGGTTTTGCCGTTGTCCAGCCAGTTTCTATCAGCATCGGTTCTTTATAAAAGCTGTTGACATGCCCTAAACATAGCACGGCAATAGGTTTAGCATCACTTGGCATGTCCAATAGTTTTGCTAAAGCGAGTGGATCAAAAATTGATACCCAGCCCATACCCAAACCTTCAGCACGTGCCGCCAGCCACATATTTTGAATCGCGCAACTGACTGATGCTAAATCCATTTCTGGCAAAGTTCTACGCCCAAAAATATGTTGCTCACGCTTGTCGCACAAGGCGACTACCAATAGTTCGCCACAATCTAAAATACCTTCAACTTTTAGCCGAGAAAATTCAGCCATACGTGCGCTATTTTCATATTCACCAATGGCTTGCGCGGTCTTAACTCGCTCTTCATCGACCAGTTTGTGGATATTTTTACGAAAATTGAGATCAGAGATTCTGATAAATCGCCATGGCTGCATCAACCCAACACTGGGTGCATGATGCGCTGCCTGCAAAATTTTTGTCAAGATTTCAGGTTCAACAGGCGTGGGCAAAAAATGCCGCATATCGCGTCGCTCAGCAATTGCACGGTAAACCGCAGCAATTTCAACTTCTGAAAATTTATGGTTTTGCATAAGCGAGGATGATTGCTAAGTAAATTTCTGAATTAAAAATGCAATGCTATAGGCAAATTATAGCGTTATTTTCGTCACAATTTTTCAAGCTATTTTTACAGTTGAAATTTGCAATGTATTGTAATACTTTGAAAAATCACCGTTAGCTATTGACTATAATCATTTTTTTCAATTATAGTAGCCGTATGGATGCAGATTTAAAAGCGCTAGAACAAAAATTATCGCACTTAATTGCGTTATGTAATGGGTTGCGCGTTGAGAATTCTCAGTTGCGTATTGATTTAAGTAGCATGCAAACTGTTACTGCTCTACTAAAAGCAAACATGGAAAAAGCGAGTGAGCGAGTTGAAGCTTTAATAAAAAGCTTGCCTTTACCCGATGTTAGTGCATGATTTGAGTAAAAACCAATGAGCGAAATTAAAGGTGTAGATGTCAATATTATGGGCCGTGAGTTCACGGTGTCATGCACTGATGAAGAGCGTCCTGGCTTAATCAATGCAGTAAATTTTTTAGATAAAAAAATGCGCGATATTCGCGATAGTGGCAAAATAATTGGTGTTGAACGTATTGCAATTATGACCGCATTGAATTTATCGCATGAGTTATTGAATAGCAAAAGCGGTAATGTCGATGTCGGTGATTTCAAACGTAGAATTACACATATGCAAGATGATATTGATAAAGCGTGTACGGCTAAATAAACGGCTAATTCTAATCAGTACTACAAAATAGTAATAAAAGCTTAATAATTATTGAGCTAAAGATAGTAATATCATAGCAACGGTTTCATAACTTATAAAGCGTCTCGATGTAAAATCAGTGGTTTTAAAAAATTGGTTTAAAAGTTTGTTCTCTGCGGTGAGGTTTAGGCTATTAATTCCTAGAACTAGTTTATAGCATCGGTTTTGGTCATTCGAGTGTTGTGTGCGCGCCCTAAGCTGAGTGTTCTTTTAAGACCTCCTGGCGGGTGTACCTAATGCACTCTAGGCCGCTACCACTTGAGCCTTTTTGGTTCAGGATGCTAGCCTAGGCTTTATCCGTGGAGAACTCCCCTTATTGATTTATCTAGTCTGATAAATATAATTTTTTATCTTAGCTCGTGATATTTCAAATCTGCCAAGCTCACAATCTCTAAACATTTTGTGTGAGTAGATTCTAAAATGACGGGTGGTGCAAAACCTGCTTCACTTGCTTCGAGCCAGCGTGCGGCACATACACACCAACGGTCACTTGGACGCAAGCCTTCAAAACCGTATTCTAGACGTGGCGTGCTTAAATCATTACCGCGTGAAATGGAAAACGCTAAAAATTCTTCAGTGACTTGCACGCAAACGGTATGACTGCCAGCATCGTCTGGCCCTGTTTCGCAACAGCCATTACGAGTAAAGCCAGTTAATGGAAATAAACTACATACTTGCAGCGCAGTACCAAGTACGTTTTTATCTTGCAGCTTTTTGATTAAGTTGTTGGCCATTTCAATATTCTCTAATTTTCAATAATTGCATTCAGCTATATTGTCTTACAATTTATGCTGTAAATCATAACAAAATTAAATATTCATTCAATGAAAAATAAAGGTGAACTATGCGCTATTGGCTAATGAAGTCTGAGCCTACTGATGTATCGATTGATGATTTAGCTAGTTTTCCAAATCAAACTGTGGATTGGTACGGTATCAGAAATTATCAAGCTAGAAATTTTATGCGCGACCAAATGAAAGTGGGTGATGGTGTATTTTTTTATCACTCCAATTGTGAGGTGCCTGGTATTGCGGGTATCGCAGAGGTATGCACACTGGCTTACCCAGACCGTTTACAGTTTATTCAGGGCCATAAATATTATGATGAAAAAGCCACGCCAGAAACGCCACGCTGGCTGAATGTGGACGTAAAGCTCGTACGTAAAACACCCTTAATGAGTTTAAAAGAGTTGCGAAGCTATCCTGAATTAAGCAATATGCGCATTTTGCAACGTGGTAATCGCTTATCTATTACCCCTCTAGATCCCAAAGAATGGGCGTTTATCAACAGTAAGTTAAAATAAAAAAATCCCCGAATTTCGGGGCTTTTTAGTAACAACTATCAGTTATTTAATAGCGGTATCTAGACTACCCATAGATTTCGGATAAGTCACAATTCCCCAAGGAGTTTTTTTATCATCAATCTGTTTGGTCACTTCAAGCTTTTCTGTATCAATTACAAATACCGAATTTGATTTACCGCATGCCAACAATACTTCTTTTTCGTCTGGCGTAAATGTAAAGTGCCAGCAACGATTGCCAGTCGGAATATCTTTAATTTTC
>JAYTHN010000068.1:0-1851 GCA_043732505.1 Methylotenera sp. | reverse complement strand
TGCGCATGTCAGAATCATTGCAGATAGAACAGTTGCCGCCATGAGTGATTTTGTTTGTGGAGCTAACAAGCCAAAATATCATTTGAGTGGTGTGAATTTTGGGCGCGACTTACCTGAGCCAAGCTTGATTGCTGATATTCGTAATGTGGTTGAGGGTGATGCCAGTCCAGATGGTAAAGGTATCTTATCTCTTTGTCGCGGCATTGAAGTTGGGCATATTTTCCAGTTACGGACTAAATATTCTGAGGCGATGAATGCGAGCTATTTAGATGAAAGTGGCCAAACTCAAGTGATGGAAATGGGCTGTTATGGTATTGGCGTTTCGCGCATAGTTGGCGCAGCTATTGAGCAAGGTAACGATGAGCGTGGCATTATTTTTCCGGCTAGTATGGCGCCATTTACGATTGCGCTTTGCCCCATTAGTTATGATAAATCAGAGGTGGTAAAATCAGAAGCAAATACGCTTTATGATGAATTGCTGGCCGCTGGAATTGATGTTTTGCTTGATGACCGAGGTGAGCGCCCAGGTGTAATGTTTGCCGAAACTGATTTAATGGGCGTGCCGCATCGTCTAGTGATTGGTGAGCGTGGTTTAGCTGAAGGCATGGTGGAGTATAAAGCTAGAACTACAGCAGATGCGCAGTATGTACCATTGGTAAATTTAGTTGAATTTGTGCGAAAAATTATTCGTGAATAAAATATTACATCTTAATTTATTGGCTATCAGCCTAGCGCTAGCAACACTATATAACGCTAGCCTAAGTTATGCTGGCTCGCAAATTGAAGAGCCCTTATCTAACAGTGTTAAAGCGCTAATGCAGCGTAGTATTAGCGATAAAGCCATACCTACGCTTACTTTTGAGACGCCACAAGAAGGTCAGGCATGGTTGAATGAAATGTCTCAGCGCTTAAAAAAGCGCATCCCGGATGATCAGTATCGTGAGGATCTATTGCGTACTGTGCATTATGAAGCAACCCGTGCTGGTCTAGATCCGCAAATGGTGCTTGGTTTAATTCAAGTAGAAAGTGGTTTTAAAAAGTATGCGTTATCATCAGTTGGCGCTCGTGGCTTTATGCAAGTGATGCCATTTTGGGTGCGTAGCATTGGTAATAAAGAGCATAATTTATTTCACTTAAGACTTAATCTGCGCTATGGCTGTACCATTCTGAGGCATTACATAAACATTGAGCATGGCGATTTGTATCGCGCGCTAGGTCGGTACAACGGAAGCTTAGGTCAACCGCAATATCCTAATTTAGTACTTGGTGCTTGGCGCAGGCAATGGAATTACCAGCCCAATTATGCTGAATTTGCACCAAAAACATTAGACCGCATACCAAAAAATATTTTCAACTAAGTTTTTTAATCTGAGCTAGTCCCCTAACTTGTTATCAAATCTAAATTATCTTAGTCAAAAATTGACTCTCAGATAATTTATGCACTACTTAAGTGACTGCTGCACTAATAAGCAGCACAAAAAGTTTACACTTTTGTGAAAATCATTCAGTATTGCCCTAACGTTTATATAATTCAGGGCAAATTAACCCTTGTTATACATAAATAGTTCAATAAAATGCCCTGCATATACCGCTGCTGTTCGCATCAACTTGCTACTCATTATAATAATTAGGAGAACTAAGTATGTCAAAATTACTAGCGTTAGCAATAAGCATTGGCGTATTGGGTGGAGTATGGGCATTTTTGGCTTTAGGGCCGCTTGCAGGTGCAGTATTAGTCTGGGTTGGATTCATTGCTTGGGGTTGTTATTTTCATACAGGTGGTGATGCAGCGTCTTTACAAAAAACGATAGCAGGTATGGTTTATGGTGCAGTCGTTGCAGGAATCGCATT
>JAYTHN010000067.1:0-1856 GCA_043732505.1 Methylotenera sp. | reverse complement strand
TTTAGGCAAAGGCGTGACTGCAAAAGATGTGGCATTGGCTATTATCGCTAAAACAGGCACTGCAGGCGGCACGGGTTATGCTATTGAGTTTGCCGGTTCTGCGATTCGCGCATTAAGCATGGAAGGTCGCATGACCTTATGCAATATGGCGATTGAAGCTGGCGCACGCGCAGGCATGGTAGCTGTAGATGATACGACGATTGAATATGTAAAAGGACGTCCATTTTCGCCTAGAGCTGACCAATGGGATGCTGCTGTCGAGTATTGGAAAACCTTAAACAGCGATGATGGCGCGGTATTCGATACCGTCGTGACTTTAGATGCTTCACACATTCAACCGCAAGTAACTTGGGGTACCTCGCCAGAAATGGTGGTAGGTGTAGATGGTAAAGTGCCAAGTTTGGATTTAGCAAAAAATGAAGTGCAACGTGCTGATTGGGAGCGCGCTTATGCTTACATGGATTTAAAGCCAAACACCCCTATTGATGAGATTAATATTGATAAAGTGTTTATTGGATCTTGTACTAATTCTCGTATAGAGGATTTACGCGCCGCCGCCGCTGTGGCTAAAGGCAAGCACGTTGCCGCCAGTGTGAAATTAGCCATGGTAGTACCAGGTTCTGGCCTAGTAAAAGCGCAAGCTGAACGTGAAGGCTTAGACAAGATTTTTATAGCCGCAGGTTTTGAATGGCGTGAACCAGGGTGCTCTATGTGTTTGGCAATGAATGCAGACCGGCTAGAGCCAGGTGAGCGTTGCGCTTCAACCAGTAACCGCAACTTTGAAGGTCGGCAAGGTCAAGGTGGACGTACGCACTTGGTCAGCCCAGAAATGGCGGCAGCAGCGGCTGTAGCAGGACATTTTGTTGATATTCGGCAGTTTTTTTGATTTTGATAAACGTTAAGCAGGAGTAGTAAATGAATAAGTTGTTAGTATTAGCAGCAATTGGTTTTGCATTATTGTTAACAGGTTGCAATACATGGCATGGCTTTGGTAAAGATTTAGAAAAAGCTGGCGATAAAATTCAGAAGTCACCGAATAACTAATGGAAGCTTTTGTCCAATTAAGTGGCTTAGTTGCCCCGTTAGATAGAGCAAACGTAGACACTGACGCGATTATTCCTAAGCAATTTTTGAAGTCAATCAAACGTTCAGGATTTGGTCCTAATGCTTTTGATGAATGGCGTTATCTCGACCATGGTGAGCCTGGAATGGATAACTCCAAGCGTCAGCTCAACCCGGATTTTGTGTTGAATCAAGCGCGTTATCTAGGTGCAAGGGTACTGCTAACGCGAGAGAATTTTGGTTGTGGTTCTAGCCGCGAGCATGCGCCTTGGGCATTGGAAGATTTCGGCTTCAAAGTGGTGATTGCCTCTAGCTTTGCAGATATATTCTTCAATAACTGCTTCAAAAATGGCATGTTGCCGATTGTGTTGTCTGCCGAGATTGTCGATAGTATTTTCAACCAAGTGGATGCCTCGGTCGGTTATAAACTTAATGTTGATTTAAACGCACAAACTGTGACTACGCCTGAAGATGGGGTTTACCCGTTTGAAATTGATGCGTTACGTAAGCACAATCTGCTCAATGGATTGGATGAGATTGGCTTGACTATGCAACAGCAAGATAAGATTAAGGTGTTTGAAGCTCAGCATAAACAGGCTCAACCATGGCTTTTTAATTAAGCGTGGATTTTTAATTCAATTTATTAAGTTTAGAAAGTTAAGTGATGAAATTAGCAATATTGCCAGGTGATGGCATTGGTCCAGAAATTGTTGCACAAGCGGTTAAAGTATTAAATGCGCTTAAACTGAATATCAGGATGACAGAAGCGCCTATTGGCGGCGCTGGATATGAAG
>JAYTHN010000066.1:0-6460 GCA_043732505.1 Methylotenera sp. | reverse complement strand
TTAGTTGGCATTATAGATACAGTTGACAGGCTAGAGCGCTGGACTGGGGCGTTACTCGCTTATTTGCACCCGCTGAAACCCCAACTGAGCGAAACTCGCGTTAAGGACATTGTAAAAGGAGCATTAACGCCATTATAGCAAAAAATAAAAGAGCGAGCTATTCAGCTAAAATTACCTATTTGGCCTAAAAATAATGATATTTTCACTGACCAGCATTTACTACAGCAAGTAATCTATAACTTACTTTTAAATGCAATTGATGCTTCAAACAAAGGCAGTAGTATTGATATTAAACTTGAACTCACACCACAAGAGATAATATTACAATTGTTAGATCGTGGCTGCGGCATGCCATTTACGCCAGACCCAAGCGCAGTTAGTGCACCGACCACTAAAAGATTTGGTACTGGTATCGGGATTCCATTTGCGTTTAAAGTATGCGATGCTTTGGGAGAGACACTCAAGTTTGAGGCAATAGTTGGTGGCGGCACAGTCATTACTATGGTGTTGCCTAAAACGTTAAACTTGCCAGGAAATTAAAAGCCTTAAAGAATAGTTTTAAAACGATTTAAAACTTAAGTATAAATATTGTCATTTACATGACATATCCTCTTGCCTAATCTAGGCTTTTTATTAACAATGTGGGTAGACCATTATGAATACACTAACACTCAATCAAGCTGTTCCAGATTTTCAGTTACCGGCAACTAGCGGCAAAACTTTTCATCTTGCTGACCACCTTGGCAAAACGTTAGTGATCTACTTTTATCCTAAAGATTCAACCCCAGGCTGTACTACGCAAGGCATGCAATTTAGAGATGCCTTTACAGAACTTCAATCGCATAATACTGAAGTTTTTGGCGTATCGCGGGATAGCTTGAAATCTCATGAAAACTTTAAAGCTAAATTTACTTTCCCATTTGAACTCCTCGCAGATACTGAAGAACTTGCTTGTTCAATATTTGGTGTGATGAAAATGAAAAACATGTATGGTAAACAAATCCGTGGCATAGAGCGCAGTACGTTTATTATCGACAAAAATGGCACATTAGTAAAAGAATGGCGTGGCGTTAAGGTAGATAGCCATGTGACAGAAGTATTAAACTTTATTCAGACCCTTTAATTGATCTAATACCTTTAGATTTAAATATTATCCAAATATCCTTTAAACCTAATTAATTTTAACTTCTTTTAAACACTTAATATAGAAAGTAATTTCATGGCTAAAAAATCGTCTGGCGCCGCTAAGCTTTTTGTACTTGATACCAATGTGTTGATGCATGACCCATCTAGCTTGTTTCGTTTTGAAGAGCATGACATTTTTTTACCGATGGTTACACTTGAAGAATTAGATAATAATAAAAAGGGTTTAACCGAAGTAGCGCGTAATGCACGCCAAGCAAGCCGTAATTTAGAAGAGATTGTAGGAACTGATTTAATCGATCTTGAATTGGGCTGTCCACTCGCAATCAACGGCAATAAACATCTAACTGGCCGATTGTTTTTACAAACTACACAAGTGACGGTTGATTTACCTGGCTTAGCGGGGAGTAAAGCTGACAACCAAATTTTAGGAGTAGTGCTAGATTTAAAAAAAAGCCACCCAAATCGTCAGGTAATATTAGTCAGTAAAGATATTAATATTCGTATTAAAGCCCGTGCAATGGGCATGCCAGCAGAAGACTATTTTAATGACAAAGTATTAGAAGACACTGAGCTTTTATACAGCGGCATGAAAGAACTACCTGCTGACTTTTGGGATAAACACAGTAAAGCGCTTGAGTCTTGGCAAGAATCTGGTCGGATGTTTTACCGTCTGACTGGACCACTTTGTAAAAATTTCCTTATCAATGAGTTTGTGTACTACGAATTTGAAAAACCTTTCCATGCTATGGTACGCAATGTTGAAGGCAACACCGCCGTATTAGAAGTGGTAAAAGATCATTTAATACCGAAACATAATATTTGGGGAATCACTGCAAGAAATAGAGAGCAAAATTTTGCCCTTAATTTACTGATGGATCCTGAAATTGATTTCGTTTCTTTGTTAGGCCAAGCTGGTACGGGTAAAACTTTGTTGACGCTAGCTTCAGCATTGACTCAAGTATTAGATAAAAAAATATACTCTGAAATTATCATGACGCGCGTTACTGTCTCTGTAGGTGAAGATATAGGTTTTTTACCAGGCACTGAGGAAGAAAAAATGGGCCCTTGGATGGGAGCATTAGATGACAATCTTGATGTGCTTAATAAAAGTGATGAAGATGCAGGCGAATGGGGACGGGCTGCAACGCAGGATTTAATTCGTAGTCGTATTAAAGTTAAATCGCTCAATTTTATGCGTGGCCGCACCTTTTTGAATAAATTTCTAATCATTGATGAGGCGCAAAACTTAACGCCTAAACAAATGAAAACACTCATCACTCGCGCAGGCCCAGGTACCAAAGTTGTCTGTTTAGGAAATATTGCGCAAATTGATACGCCCTACTTAACTGAAGGTAGCTCTGGGCTCACTTACGTCGTTGATAGGTTCAAGGGCTGGGAACACAATGGACATATAACTTTATTACGTGGTGAACGTTCACGCTTGGCTGATTTTGCCGCAGAAGCTTTGTAGATGAAGCATGAGTAAAGGCTTTTACACACTACTTGTCGCGCAATTTTTATCAGCACTTGCAGACAATGCTTTATTGTTCGCGGCAATTGCATTGTTACAACAGATGCACACTCCTGAGTGGCATGAACCTTTACTTTTGCAGTTTTTTGTCATCTCTTACATCGTACTCGCACCTTTTGTTGGCTCATTTGCTGATGCGTTACCAAAAGGTCGAGTGATGTTTCTGTCAAATGGGATTAAATTCTTTGGTAGCCTTGCCATGATTTTTGGCATGCCACCGTTATATGCTTATGGCATTGTTGGAATAGGTGCGGCGGCATACTCACCCGCTAAATATGGTATTTTGACTGAGCTACTACCTCCAAGTAAACTCGTCAGTGCGAACGGGTGGATGGAAGGCTCTACGGTAATCGCCATTATTTTAGGGGCAATCGTTGGCGGAAAAATGGCAAGTATTAGCCCACAAATCGCCATGATAGCCATTGCAGCGATGTACTTAGTGGCGGCGGGATTCAACATGTTTATCCCTAAACTACCAATTGATCATGCCATCGCCAAAAAAGATCCTTTGTATATCTTGAGTGATTTTTATAGATCCTTTATATCGCTTTGGCGTGATCCGCAAGGTCAGGTTTCACTCTCAGTCACTACATTGTTTTGGGGTGCTGGTGCAACGCTGAGGCTAGTTGTGATTGCTTGGGCCGGCATTGCCTTGGGCCTTGGTTTAGACCATGCTACGCAGCTCACAGCGACGGTTGCAGTCGGCGTAGCATTAGGCTCCGTGATTGCAGCGCGCTACATCACGCTTGAAAACTCGGTAAAAGTATTACCAGCTGGTATTTTTATGGGCATTCTAGTTATTGCTATGGTATTAGTCACAGAATGGCACGTGGCCGCATTATTGCTTTTTATGATTGGGATATTAAGTGGATTCTTTGTTGTGCCGCTGAACGCTTTATTGCAACATCGAGGTCATTTATTGATCGGTGCAGGGCATTCTATTGCCGTACAAAATTTTAATGAGAATTTAGGCATTTTAGTACTAAGTGGTGCATACACATTGATGGTTAAGGCCAATTTACATATCAATAATATTGTAGTGATTTTTGGATTGTTCGTTATTATCTCCATGAGTTTGATTAATCGATTATATCGACGCCAAATACAGGCTTCAAAGTAACATTATCCAAATAAATATGCATAAAAAAGCCTCGATTTTATCGAGTCTTTTTAAGTTCCATCAAGTGGATATAGCGCTAGTGCAATTTTACTTGTGCTTCAGTACGCCTGGTAATTATGCGTGCTAAAGTTTGCAAAAATACGGAAAAGAAACCATGTAATGCCATCAAATGCATTTTATAAAGTGACTGATACATTAATCTAGCAAACATGCCTTCAATGAATAAGCTACCTCCTGAAATAGACCCCATTAGACTGCCCACTGTTGAGTATCGACCTAAATTTACAAGTGAGCCATAATCACGATATGTATATTCAGGCAGTTCTGTTTTGCCTGCCACCCTATACTTCACAGTTTTAATCAACATAGATGCCTGTTGATGCGCAGACTGGGCCCTAGGTGGCACAGTTTGATCATGGCCTGGCCAAGGACAAGCTGCGCAATCACCAAAAGCAAATATATTATTATCTAATGTAGTTTGGAGCGTACGATTTACTACTAGTTGGTTAATACGATTAGTTTCCAAGCCATCAATTTCATGTAGAAAATCAGGCGCTTTAATACCCGCCGCCCATATCACCAATGCCGATGGAATAAAACGACCACTATGTGTAAATACACCTTTACTCGTTACTTCGGTAACACGCTCACCAGTGTACAAATTGACCTTTAATTTTGTCAGCTCTGAATTCACAGATTCAGATAGCTTTTCTGGCAATGCAGGTAGTACACGCTCGCTTGCTTCTATCAGTGATATTTTAATATCCCTATCGGGATCAATTTTATCAAGGCCATAGGCTGTGAGTTCACGGGTAGTATTGTGCAATTCGGCAGATAGTTCTACACCTGTTGCACCTGCTCCGACTATTACAACTTCTAATTGCCCCTCATGTATTGCCTCAAGTTGTGTTTGTGCCCTTACTAAAGCGTTGTGTAAACGGCGGTGGAATCTTTCAGCCTGCACCTTAGTATCTAGTGCAATTGAATATTCACTAGCACCTTTAATACCAAAATCATTGGTCGTACTCCCTACTGCAATAATCAAAGTATCATATTTAAAAGTACGACTTGGAATTACTTCAATGCCATCTTCATCATAATGAGGCGAGATAGTGATTGCTTGATTTGCCCTATCCAAGCTATCCATACTGCCAAGACGAAAATTAAAATGATGCCAGTGTGCCTGTGCAAGGTAATCTAACTCGTGTTTTTCAGGATTCATACTACCAGCAGCAATTTCATGCAGCAAAGGCTTCCATACATGTGTTTTAGATTTATCAATCAATGTGATGATTGCGCGCCCTTTCCGTCCAAGCGAATCACCTAGCTTAGTGGACAACTCTAATCCACCTGCGCCACCACCAACAATCACAACATGGTGTAAATCTTTTTGATTACTTTTATCCACAATAGTCTTATCCAGAATTTTTGCTAAGAGTTGTCATTTTAAAATAAAAACGCGCCTGCTAATTATCAGCAAGCGCGTTATAAATTGCTACTAATAATGATTTATTAATTACTTGTTACCTGTTACTTTGCTCATACTACGAATCCAAGAAATCACTTTTAATAGTTCATCTGGTGTAATACCATTTTTTGGATCTGTAGGATCCATCAGACCAATACCTTTTGCACCCATGCCTCCATTTGTGCCATGCCAAACCGTTTCAAACATACCCTTATTAGTGCCATCTTTTGGATAATGATAATCCGGGCCAGTCAAGTTAGGTCCCACTTGACCTTTAGCTTCTGGGCCATGACATTGTGTACATGAATATAATTGAAATACTTTTTTACCCTTAGTAATCGCTTCCACGTTTCCAATGTAAGGATTTTTACCTGTACTCATAAACTCTTTAGCGGCTGGTGTATCAAATAAAGCCGCGTCAATGATTAATGGCTTACTGTCCTGAGTCGTCACAAAATCGACCATCTTACCGCTAACTACTACTGTGGCTGCGCCAGTAGCAGCAGTAGCTGATTCTTTTTTATCACATGCACTTAACGCTACTAACAATAGCATTAAGACTAAACACAACATGCTTTTAATCATTTTAACTCTCCATAATCTTTTAATTTAGTAGCCTGTGTTTATGACAGGTATATTACGCATATGCGAAAACGGCCACCATAATTAATCAGTAGCCGTTTAAGTTATTTCAATATCAGTTAGCTTTTGACTAATTTCTACCTTATTTTAAATTAATTTATTTTAAAACTTGGTTAACTAAAAATGCTTAGTTTAACCATGGCGTTTCACCGCCGCCTTTATACTGTGTACGTAACCAGCCGATAATTTTTAAAATTTCATCAGTTGATAAATTTTCTGGATTACCTAGCTGTTGGTGCCAAGCAAACATACCACCATTACTACCACCTGAAATCGTTTCAAACATACCTTTATCTGTTACGTGTTTTGCATATTGCCATGTGCTATCTGTAATAGATGGACCAACTTGTCCACCTGCGTTAGGACCATGACATTGTGTACATGACATGTAACCAAATTTCTTTTTACCCGCTTTTGCAGCTTCAGGATCTTTAGCAAATGCTTTGGTATAAGGGTTAATACAAGTTTCTAAAAACGTCTTCGCTTCTGGCGTATCGGTTTCTACAACTTTAATGCCTAGTGGGCTACCATCTTTTGTTGAAACAAAATTACA
>JAYTHN010000065.1:0-1861 GCA_043732505.1 Methylotenera sp. | reverse complement strand
TCGTGAATAAATTTGCAATACCCGCTAAGCTAGCAACAAAAAATGACCAGAATTGTTTTGCGATTAGCGTCATGATGAATAATCATATTGTAGATTTAAAATATTTCAGCGATATATTTCTTGATGTGGACAATAATATGAATATAGAAAGCATTATGTCTGGACAAAATTTAGACAAGATGAACCTATTAATCAAGGACCAAAGATTGCTGTCACTAATCAAAAGTTTTAAAAAGATTAATGATGAAATCGTGATTGGACGATGCAAAGGCTGCGAATTCACGCCGCTTTAATTAATTTTTATTTACGGTAAGCGACTCTTTAATACCAAACCAAACCAAACCAAAACGTATTATTATTAGAGAAGCATTAATCACTATCAACTCGGTAAATTTGAGGTTTACTTGTTACTGAAGGAATTGTTTACTTGATCACTTAATGTTTTGTAAATTAAGGTTCTGTAAATAAGACCTCATATGAATATTTTCACCCCAATTAAAGGTATTTTATTCGATTTAGAAGGCGTACTTTACATAGGGCCAAAAGCCATCGAAGGTGCGATTGAAGCTGTAGATAAAACCAGAGAAAGTGGCATGTTATGTCGTTTCGTCACGAGTACCAGCACGCTATCTTTGATTTCACTACAGCATAAAATTAATGCATTAGGTTTTTCAATTCCTATTAATGAAATTTTCAGTGCGCCTCAGGCGACCATACTTTTTTAAAAAAATCAGCAAATTACTATTTGTCGCTTGTTACTAGCGGATGATGAAAAAAAAGATTTTAAAAATTTCCACTTGTCTGACACTAAAGCTAATCATATCGTCGTTGGTGATATTGCTAGTGCATGGCCTTACACGCTGTCAAATGAAATCTTTAATTCTTTGATGGAGGGCGCTAATCTCATCGCTATACATAAAAACAGATTCTGGCAAACTGAACATGGATTACAAATTGATATTGGTGGTTTCATTGATAGCCTTGAGTATGCAAGTGGCGTCAAAGCGATGGTGATTGGCAAACCTTCTATACACTTCTTTCAGATTGCACTTGACGATATGGGGCTCAATGCTAATGAAGTGATAGTGATTGGAGATGATATTGACGCAGATATTGGCGGTGGACAGAATGCTGGTTTGAAAGCAATTTTGGTTAAAACTGGCAAATATCGACTGAATTATGTGGCGGCATCAACGATTCAACCTGATTTAATCATAGATTCAATCAAAGAGTTACCTAGCGTCCTTAGTTTATAAACTGGAGATTTTTAAACGTTCAAGTAGGTGATTGACTCTATTGGCTTCACCTCGAACTTGGAAGAAAGCGCCTTCATCGTCTGACCGCTCGCCCAGTACCTGACAACTTGCATAGATTTCCCCACGTAGTTGCTGTGCGGACCATGGAAGAAATAGCTCGGCTTCAATTAAATCTTGCTGGAAAAAAGTGATAATTGTTTGACGTAGTTTCACAACCTCTTCAGGTCGACGTGCACTCATCACGGTGCAATCTGGATACTTGGCTCGTAGGATGATCTCGCGTTCTGCTTGTGCCGCAGCATCTCCAACATGGTCTATTTTATTAAATATGCGAATTCGCGGTACGATATTGGCACCAATTTCCTCCAGTACTTCATCGGTCACCTCAATCTGACGTTCAAATCCTGAATCGCTTGCATCAATTACATGGAGTAATAGTGCAGCATCAATTGCTTCATCAAGTGTTGATTTAAATGAGGCTACAAGACCATGAGGTAGGTTTTTAATGAAACCCACCGTGTCACTCACCAGCACACGCGGCACACTTTCAGGGTAGAGCGCACGCACAGTCGTGTCAAGCGTAGCAAATAGTTTGTTCGCTACTA
>JAYTHN010000064.1:0-6474 GCA_043732505.1 Methylotenera sp. | reverse complement strand
ACAGTTATACCAGCAGGTTTATAGTTTATGGAAAATATACGTTACGACCTAGCAACAGCATTGCCTGAAATAGTCATCGTATGTATGGCTATGTTCGTGCTACTCGCCGACCAATTTGTTAAAAGTAATATTCGCATTGCGATTTATGGTATTTCACAACTGACTTTGCTAGTAGCGGCTTATTTAACTTTTACCACACACTCACCTAGTGTTACTTACGCATTTACAGGTACATTTGTAGATGATGCGATGGCAGATGTTTTGAAACTGATGATTTACTTAGGTACCTCATTGATTTTTGTCTATAGCCGTCAATATATTCAGCAACGAGACATGTTTCGAGGTGAGTTCTATGCCTTAGTGCTGTTCTCTGTCGTTGGTATGATGATTATGGTGTCTGGCCAGAACATGCTGACACTTTATGTAGGTTTAGAGCTTTTGTCTTTAAGCTTGTATGCATTAGTGGCTTTAGACCGCGATAATGCGCGCGCAACTGAAGCTGCAATGAAATACTTTGTGTTGGGGGCATTAGCCTCTGGTATGTTGTTATACGGCATGAGTATGATTTATGGCATGACGGGAAGCCTCAATATTGCTGAAATCAACAATGCATTGCAAAGCGGTCAAAACATACATGCAGTGCTAATCTTGGGTTTGGTATTTATTGTTGCAGGCTTAGCATTTAAATTAGGTGCTGTACCATTTCAAATGTGGGTGCCTGATGTGTATGAAGGCTCACCCACAGCTGTCACCATGCTTATCAGTTCAGTGCCTAAGTTGGCAGCATTCGCTTTCGTGATTCGTATTCTTGTACAAGGTTTACAAACGCTCGCAGTTGATTGGCAACAAATGCTAATGATTATGGCTGTGCTGTCCATTGTTATTGGTAACATTACCGCAATTTCACAAACCAACTTAAAACGTATGTTAGCTTATTCTACAATCTCACATATAGGTTTTGTGCTGTATGGCTTGATGTGTGCAAGTATCAATGGTTTTGTCTATGCTTTGTTTTATGTGGTGGCATATGTGCTCATGACTTTGGCGAGTTTTGGTATTATTTTATTGCTATCGCGCAAGGGTTTTGAAGCAGATAAGCTAGATGATTTAAAAGGCTTAAACCAGCGTAGCCCTTGGCATGCATTTCTGATGTTAATCGTTATGTTCAGTATGGCTGGAGTGCCGCCAACGTTAGGTTTTTATGCAAAATTCAGTGTATTGCAAGCTGCTTTGCAAGCAGGGTATTTGTGGTTGGTAGTATTCGCAGTATTAATGGCAGTGATAGGAGCTTTTTACTATATTCGCGTGATTAAATTAATGTACTTTGATGAGCCAATTGATCATCATCCTATTGAAGCGCCTATTGATATGCGTATTGCATTAGGTGTAAATGCACTAGCTTTATTAGCGATAGGCATCATGCCGCAGGGCTTGATGGAATTATGTGCTTATGCCATTACTAGAAGTTTAAGCTAATGGATATGTTGTTTGAAAATACAGGTCTAAATACTACTTGGATATTACTTGGCTTGATATTCTTTGCCGCTAATTTACCTTGGTTTTCAAACAACCTTTTTTATGTGATTCCTGTAAAAGGAACGCCTAAAAATTTAGCCTGGTGCTTACTTGAGCTTGTCGTACTTTATTTTATTGTAGGTGCTGTAGCGTTATATGCTGAGAATGCTACTTTTGGTCAAATTGCACCACAAGGTTGGGAGTTTTACGCAGTGACTGGTTGCTTATTCCTTGTATTTGCATTTCCTGGTTTTGTGTATAAGGTGCTTTATAAATAGATGCAATTTAACCAAGCATTGATTGTAAGAGAGTGTCTTTCATAATAAATTTATATAATAAATACTTGTAAATTTTCACGTAACGCTCAAAAATAGTGAATGTTAGCACTTAGCCTTAGTACTTGAGCAAACCAAAAGTACTTAATGTCAACTTAAATTACCCCATATACTTGTGAAGCCAACAATGCGCTTAGATGACGAACGTGAAAGTACAAACGTAGAAGACAGGCGTGCTAGCGGTGGTGGTTTACCGATTGGGGCCAAAGGTATCGGTATTGGTATCATTGCGATTGCGCTGGTAGCTATGTATTTTGGTGTAGACCCTTCAGTAGTACTTAATATTGGCCAAGGCTTACAGCAGAATGCACCTGTAGAAGCGCGATCGATTCCAGCGGATGACGAAAATGCTAAGTTTGTCGCGAAAGTGCTGGCGAGCACCGAGGATACGTGGGGCAAACTGTTTGAAACATCTGGACAAAAATACCCTGCACCAAAACTAGTGTTATTTAGAGGACAAACACCAACTGCATGTGGCTCTGGTCAGGCGGCAATGGGGCCATTTTATTGCCCTAGTGACCAGAAAGTTTACATTGATCTTAGTTTCTACCAGGAAATGAAAAAGCGTTTTCATGCACCAGGAGATTTTGCGCAAGCCTATGTGATTGCGCATGAAGTGGGCCATCATATTCAAAATCTACTCGGCATATCAGATAAAGTGCAACAAGCACGCCAAAATTCGCGTAACGAGGCGCGATCTAATCAGCTTTCAGTGCGTTTAGAATTGCAGGCAGATTGCTATGCAGGGGTATGGGCGATGCACGCTGATGGCACCGATCGAATTTTAGAGGCGGGTGATGTTGTAGAAGCCATGACGGCTGCTGCAGCTATTGGCGATGATGCCCTGCAAAAGCAAACGCAAGGTTATGCCGTGCCTGATAGTTTTACCCATGGCACCTCTGCACAACGTATGCATTGGTTTAATCAAGGGTTAAGCACAGGCAATATCAAGCAATGTGATACGTTCACTAACGCACCGATTTAAAATAATCTCTTCGGTTTCACTAAACCATATTTTACGGATTCTATGGATTTAACAGAACATTGTATTAGCTCAGAAGTGATTGCAGCAGGGGGTATGCTCACAGTGAAGCGAGACCAAGTTCGCTTACCCAATGGTAATATGAGTTACCGCGAATATGTCATGCATCCAGGTGCCGTAGTGATAGTGCCCATATTACCCAATGGCAATGTGGTGTTAGAAAAACAATTTCGCTATCCCCTACATCAGGTATTTATTGAGTTGCCAGCAGGCAAGATAGATGTGGGTGAAGAGATTTTAATCACTGGTCAGCGAGAGTTGCTAGAAGAAACTGGTTACAGCGCCAATGAGTGGATTACGCTCGGCCGTCAGCATCCATGTATTGGCTATTCAAATGAAGTGATTCACATGTATCTTGCACGCGGTTTAGTCTCTGGCAGTCATCAACGCGATGAAGATGAAACCTTAGAACTCTTTGAAGCAAACTTTGAAAATTGTCTAACGATGATTCAAAGAGGTCAGATTACAGATGGAAAAACGATTATTGCTATCTTGTTAGCCGAAAAATACTTACAAGGCAGCGTTTAAATTTATGCCTAAAGTACTGATTGTAGGTTGTGGAGATTTGGGTGGTAAGGTGGCTAGTCAGCTTGCGCAGTTGGGTATTGAAACCATAGGTGTGAGGCATAGCAATATTGCGATAAGTGGCGTTGCTATTATTCAGGCCGATGTCACACAACCTGCAACTTTAAATATTCTTAATGCAGTCAATCCAGAAATCCTAATATATTGCGTCGCTGCAAATGGTCAAACAGATGCGCAATATAAAACCCATTATGTCGATGGCTTGCGGCATGTACTTTACACTCAAGTGAATAACTCCAACTTAAAACATGTATTTTTTGTATCAAGCACACGTGTGTATGGGCAAAAGTCTGAAGCCCTGTTAGATGAATTAATCAATGCAATCCCTAGCGATTTTGGTGGTGAGCGTTTACTTGAAGCAGAAAACCTACTCAAAACGCTATATTGCAGTACCACAGTATTAAGACTATCTGGCATCTATGGTCCAGGTCGATTGCGTATGATTAACTTAGCAAAATCTCCTAAAAATTGGCCCATACAAAATAGCTGGAGTAATCGCATTCATCGTGATGACGCTGCTGCATTCATGGTGTTTTTAGTCACACAGGCGTTGGCTGGTAAAGCCTTAGCGCCTTGCTATATTGTTACTGACGCAAAGCCGACGACACAATATGAAGTATTGCAATGGATTGCTGCGAAGCTAAATGTTAAGGCACAAGTTGCAACGCCAGTAATTGAAGGTGGAAAAAGACTGAGTAATCGAGCGATGTTAACTACAGGTTTTAAATTGCAATATCCAGATTTTAAAGTAGGGTATCAATCATTATTAATTGAAGTTTTTATGCAAGAGTCGTTATTACTACATGGTGAGTAGGTTACGCTTATTGACACTAGCGGTTGGACTATTTTACGTTATTGTTTTTAACACCGCATTAGCAAATGATGGTTTTAATCTTTGGCTAAATACTTTTAAACAAGAGGCGTTAGCGGCAGGTATCAGTGATAATACTGCAACAACAACTATTAATCATATTGAGTTAATGCCTAACGTAATCAAGTTAGATCTAGCTCAACCTGAATTTATCAGCCCATTTCTTGATTATTACTATCAGCGGGTAGATGCTGCAAAAATTGTGCGTGGTCGCTTGTTACTGGCTCAATACGAAGTGTTACTTAATCAAATTGAAACACAATATGGCGTGCCAAAGGCGCTTCTTGTAGCGTTCTGGGGCATGGAAACTAATTATGGTAGTCAGCAGGGGAATATTGATACTTTATCCACACTGGCTACATTGGCTTATGACGGTCGTCGTGCAGCGTTCTTTCGTAGTCAGTTATTAGATGCTATGCGCATGATAGATGCGGGTAATGCAAGTGTAGATAAATTTCGTGGTTCATGGGCGGGTGCTTTCGGCAATATGCAATTTATGCCCACTACATTTATGACTTATGCGGTGGATGGCGATGGCGATAATAATATTGATATAATCAATTCTGCCGCGGATGCTTTTGCCTCAGCAGCTAATTATTTAGCGCAAGTGGGTTGGCACAAAACTGAGCCAGCAATGATAGAAGTGCAATTACCTGAAAATTTTCAATGGCAAAATGCACAGCTCAACTTAAGAAAATCAACCGAAGAATGGACACATTTAGGCGTTAAAGCACTTTATGCAACCAATGATTACCCCAAAAATAGTGATGAAGTTAATCAATTAGCACCGACTTCTAATGGCTCAAAGATTTCAGAAAAGACTTCAGAAAAAGCTTCTGCTAAAGCTAACATTAGCAAAATTCAGTCCAAAAACTACCAGTCTAATAAAACCAAAAATAGATATAAAAATAGTATTGGGCATAAAAAATCAGCCACTAAAAAAGTTGTCAATAAAAAAACGATTAAGCGACCTTATAAAAATTCGACGTCCAACGATTTAATTAATAACCCTTTGACTAATGATGGATTAGTGAGCGCCTCAATATTACCAAACACTAACAGTCAAGCCGCAATTTTATTACCACAAGGTTGGCGTGGACCTGCCTTTATGGTGTTTGATAATTTTGATGCTATTATGGATTGGAATCGCTCAGTCAATTATGCGCTCTCAGTAGCACAACTCGCTAAGCGTCTTCAAGGTGGTTCTAAAATCATCGGCGGACAGACAGCAGAAGCAGGAGCACTTACTTTTCAACAGATGTTTGCCTTGCAAGCCGCTTTAAATAAGCGTGGGTTTGACACAGGTGAGCCCGACGGTTTTCCAGGACTACAAACGCAAGCCGCTGTCCGCGCCTATCAACTGTCGCAGAATTTACCAGCAGATGGTTACGCTAGCCCAAGCTTTTACAATCTTTTACAGGCATCACCGTAAATAGTTGTTAGCGTGTTAAAAACCAGCCTGTTAGGCTCATTCTATCTCGATCAGCTGGTAAAACCTCATGATAAAAAGTATCTGATAAGAATGCGACTAATCTTCCTGCAACCGGTAATACGTCAATGTATGCTGTCGATTTAAGATTGTCATCGTTGTTAAGATATAGTCGTAACTCGCCACCATGTGCAGCTAACCAATTCTGATTTAAATACAAAATACAACTAATTTGCCGCAGTGGCTGCTTAGTTGCCTGATCCATATTCTTAAATCTATCAATATGTTTTTTGTAGCTGGCCCCAGCTGGGTACAATGCCAAATGGCTTTCTAGGGAAAATAAGCCTAAATATAGAGCATGATTCAAGTTTGATCGTAAATCTTCCATTCGTTTAAAGTAAGCTTGTTGTGCATTACTAGCATTGGTTTCATCTAACCAATAAATAATATCGCCACGTAACTGATGATTAACCGCTTTATGTATTCGCCCCGTACTAGCAATTTGCATTTTTTCTGCATCATTTAGCATAGTTATTTCATGAGTTAAAGCCAAAATATCTGCTTCATTAATAAAGTTATCTATGACGCAAAAGCCGTGTTCAGCAATTTTATTCACTAGTGCATCAATATTGTGTGCAAGATAATCAGTCAACATATCACTATTATAGCGTTTGTAGTTTGCGCCTAAGCTTGCAAT
>JAYTHN010000063.1:0-1866 GCA_043732505.1 Methylotenera sp. | reverse complement strand
TGAGAGAAAATGACTCAAGAATGAGTGAATTTAAATTTTAAAAATGTAAACCGACCAAAGCGCGGCTGTTTAACTGGCTCGTGCAAAGGTCTATATTAATTAATAGTATTGACTGATTATTTAATGAATCAAGTAAATTAGGTCACACTGTATTAACTAATTTATTTTTACCGTCGCGCATTATGTTGACGTTGTTGGAATTGATTAAATATTTCGTAGATTGCCATACCTACAATCATTGATAGTACAAAAATTAATGGTTTACCCCCTTTTGTAACTGAGGTGATGGCTGGCCCAGGACAATATCCTGCTAACCCCCAACCAACGCCAAAAGTGAGTGCTCCCATAATTAATGGTAAATCTATTTTGTGATGAGTTGGTAAGTGCATAATTCCACCTAGCAAAGTTGTATTTCGATGTTTTGCAAAACCAAATGCTAGCGTTCCAATCAACACAGCACCTCCCATTACAAATGCCAGAGAGGGATTCCAATGACCAAAAAAGTCCAAGAAACCGATTACTTTAGACGGATCTGTCATACCTGAAAGAATAAGCCCCATGCCAAATATCAGTCCCGCAATCAATGATGAAATGATGTACATATCAACTTTTAAGCCAGAATATTCTTAATAGTAAACATTGTTATAAAGCCAGCCATGATAAATATTAATGTTGCGACTATAGAACGGTTTGATTGACGTGAGATGCCACATACACCATGACCGCTAGTGCATCCTGAGCCAACCCTAGTGCCAACACCAACTAAAAGACCAGCAACAATTAAAGTGAATGTTCCTGCATCAATCGTCACTTGTGGCAAGGGTGATAATATTGTGAAAAAGAATGGTGCTATTATCAACCCTAATATGAACGCAAATCGCCATAAAATATCGTTTTTTTGAGGTGTTAACAAACCACCTACAATGCCACTAATACCTGCAATACGGCCATTAAATAGCAATAAAATAGCTACTGCAACACCGATTAGCAATCCGCCTGCTAATGAAGGCCAAGGTGTAAAATTTAACCAATCAATCGTCATTTCAAATTCCTTAATAGGCATTATATTTATTATTATTGGGCACTAATGAATCATTACTTTTAACGCAAGCGCCATACCAATAAAAAATGCAAGGCCGGCAGAAGTACGTTGCATCGTTTGGTTTGAAAGCTTATTACTCAGAACTCGACCAATAAACATACTAAAAACTGTTGCAATGCTAAAGGGGACAGCAATATGCCAATTGATTGCATGCTGAATGATATACGTAATTAGTGTAGTTGTTGAGACTAACGCTATTACTGCTAAAGATGTTGCTACGATTGTTTTCATTTCTAAGTTGCTAACCTTATGCAGAGTTGGAACAATAACGAACCCACCTCCAACGCCTAGTAAGCCAGAGAGCAATCCAGCAATCCCTCCTGTAAAGATAAGTCTTTTGGTGCAAGACGCTGTCCAGAATAACTTTGAAGTTGCAGGGTTGATCTCACATGCTGGTACGGGCTGATTTGCAACATTTTTGATTAACTGTTTGCTTTGCTGCCACATTCTTACAGCCACATAGACTAAAACTGAAGCAAAAATTAGACTTAATAACTGATTAGATGTCTGGTGCGCAATCCAAAAGCCAAATGGCGCCATTAGGATTCCAAAAATGGCAACTAATGTTGCAGCTTTATAGCGGACAATGCCAACACGTAAACCATGTATAGCACCGATTGTAGAGGCTAACGTAACGGCTAATAATCCAATAGGTGCCGCTTCAGTCATTGTCAGATTTAACCCAAATGCCAGCAAGGGTACGGCAAGAATAGAGCCACCTGCACCAGTAAGTGCAAGTATTATGCCTACAAACAGGCCTATCC
>JAYTHN010000062.1:0-1868 GCA_043732505.1 Methylotenera sp. | reverse complement strand
ATAGCTGCGTTCATTAATAATAATATAGGAAAATGTACCAAAAAAAGCGAATACGAAATCTTACCTAAATAACGTAATAGATTATGCCAAGTGAAAGTTTTAGCTTGCTGCATATTAGCAGTGAGAAACAATATTATTGTCACACTCAGTGCAATCATAATACGAGACCTAAAGTTTATATTCAACGCAATAATCGTGAGCAATACATTAAATTCCAGCCAAAGTGTGCCTGATTTCTCTCGCTGGCTTGCCCAATATGCGGTAGCACCCAGGCCATAAGCCCCAAAAAAATAGGGCGCCCAATCATCCAAACTCGCATCTCGATTGAACCAAAATAAAGAGGCGGCAACCATCAGCGAGGTTAGCATTAACACGACATTTTTAGCATAAGCAGTTTTCCCACCCAGCCAAACAATCACTAACATCAGTATAAAAAGCTGAAAGTCGATAGCAATAAACCATGCACCAGCTAACAAAGCATCAAAATCGAGTACGCTTTGCAACATCAGTAAATTTGCTAATAACTGCGGAAAAGTGGGCGCGTCAGGTACAAAGTCATCCACTAACCACCGCCGTGCTACGATAGCGCAAGCAATAGAAAAAGTCACTGCCCTTACAAAAGGTATCGCCAACCGTAAGTAGCGGTTAAAAATAAGCGTAGCAAAAGCATGAGTGTTACGGCTTTTAGAAAACATCACCCGCCCCGCCAAATAGCCACCAATCACAAAAAATACCTGCACTGCTATGCGTGCGTAGTCATATAACCACGAAATTAGCCCAGGTGCAGCCTGCTGAACTGCATCAGAAATTGGCCCATAAGCCGCGAGGTAATGTAAAACAATAAGCTGTGAGGCAATGGCTTTAAATGCATCAATTACTGGTAGGCGTGGGGCATGGGCTTTCATTACATATTTTTTATTGGTAACTTTCAATTAAATGTCATTGTATTTCAATTTTTATAATCACTCATAATGTTGAACAATTTTGTTGTTTTCGTATCTTAATTTAAAGTTTTAAAAGAGATGATGTAAATGAATAAAGTAACCACATTATTACTAGCGCTATGCATAACAATGTTTGCCAGTATGACTTTTGCACAAACTTTTTTTGATGCTCATTACACAGGTAAATACACCGAACAGTTTGCGAACGGCAAGCCAAAATATGAAGTCAATATTGTAAAAGGTAAAAGAGAAGGGTTAGAGATTGTTTGGTATGAAAGCGGAAGCAAAAAGATTCAAACCAATTATGTTAATGATAAAGAAGATGGCGTGTGGAATCAGTGGTACGAAAATGGCCAAGTTAAGCTAGAAGCACACTACAAAGGCGGACGCGAACATGGCTTATTTACACAGTGGTATGACAATGGACAAAAGAGAGCAGAATCTACTTTTGTAGATGGTATTAAAGAAGGTACAGAATATGCGTGGGATAAAGACGGCAATTTGAAATCTGAATTGATGTATAAAGATGGCAATGTTGTTAGCCAGCACAGTAATTAATGTCATCTTATTTAACAAAATCACTAGCCAAATTTATGCTAACTGCATAGATTGATTTTTGGGCCCTAGCGCATAATGTAATTTATTGAGTGAATTATTATGAGACGCCAGACATTAAAGGAATTTATCATGTGGACAACACCAGTAGCGACAGAAATGCGTTTTGGGTTTAAAGTAACAATGTACGTAATGAATAAATAATTAGCTTTAATTCTTGCTAGCTTAATCGCTAGAAAGTCAAAAACTAAAAGCCCAGTGATCAATCACAGGGTAATCCCCCCACAAAAAGATTGCCTTTATAAGTAGAATTTTCTTATGATGATTTAAGGAGGTTTTACATGAAGATATCAAGATTTACCGACAGTC
>JAYTHN010000061.1:0-18484 GCA_043732505.1 Methylotenera sp. | reverse complement strand
GATTATTTTTTTCAGCAATGGGTATAAATCCTACTTGGCTTACATTGCCGAGTTTTGGATGCGTCCATCTTAATAGCACTTCAGCAACTACAATGACTTGATCCGCATCGACAATACTTTGAAAGTTAAGATGGAGCTCTTGGTTTTCAAGCGCAAGTTTAACGTAGATTCTAGCACAATCTTTTCCAATTCAGCTTGCGTTACCTTGTCGTAGAAGCGGTAAGTATTACGCCCAGCTGCTTTTGATTGATACATGGCATTATCTGCGTGACGTAAATGATCTTCAAAACTGAATTGAGCATCATTAAATAAAGTCACTCCTAAGCTGGCAGTGGTATTAAATACAAACATATCAAAGAAATAGCTTTTATTCAGTTCTAGCAATATTTTTTGAGCAACTTCGCTTGCCTGTCCATACGCAGTATTTTGTTTGATATCAAAATTTTCAATCATCACGATAAATTCATCACCACTCAGCCGCGCCACAGTGTCACCAGCTAGAATAGTATTCTTAATCCTATTCGCGACTTTGACTAGTAGTTGATCGCCAATATCATGACCTTTAATATCGTTTAAGGCTTTAAAATGATCTAAATCAACAAAAATAAGGGCAAAATAAGTTTGTGTACGATCACTAGTAAGCACAGCTTGTTGAAAACGATCTATCAATAATCGATGATTAGAAAATCCTGTGAGGACATCATAATAGGCAAAGTTTTCTATTTCACGTTGGGCTTTTTGTTGTTGCGATATATCGCGTAAAAAGCCTGTCAATAAATTGACACCTTCAGCTTTTAATGACGTAAGTGTAAGCTCAACAGGAAACTCACTGCCATCTGAGCACATAGCTTTAAGCACAACTCGCCTGTCAAACATATGCTTTTCACCAGTTAGAACAAACTGGCGATGCTTGTCAATATGGGCTTTGAGTAGTGATGGCGCCACCATGATTTCTGCTAAGGATTTACCAATTACCTACTCTTTAGTGTAGCCAAATATTTTTTAGCCGCTGGATTAAATTCGACCAATACCCCTGTGTCGTCTATAGTGACGATACCATCTAAAGCGCCATCTATCACTGCACATAATTTTTTTCATTATTGCGAAGAGCTTTTTCAGCTAATATTCTTTCAGATTGCAGTACTGAAATAAGCAACATGGTTACCACCAATGTGACTATAAATGTCCACAATGAGAATATTCCTTCCCCAGCGTTGTGGCTGTAAAAAGAACCATAACCATTAGCAGTTACCCGTACCGCAATACTAGATAAAGAAATAACTACCAATGAACCACCCACTATACCGAAGTGCATGGATGCCCAGATCAAAACTGGCAGAATCAAGAAAATGGACAACATGAATTGTTTATCCAAACTTGGCACTAACACTGTAATAAGTAACTAAAATAAAGCAAACATTACTAACCATGCCGAGAGTTGATAGCACCGATCGCCATTAATCTTTAAATGCTCTTTTGTAAGATTAAGCACTAAAGGTAACGCCAGCATCACTCCTACACTATCGCCTACCCACCAAACAAACCAAGTTTTAATACAATCACTGCTGGATTAAACCACTTAAATATACAGCAAGGGTACCGCCTGTCGCAGAGATCAACATGCTGAACAAAGCAATGCCTATCATCAAACCAATATCTCTTTGTTTGACTAAAGAATGATTAAATTGGAGTTTTTTAAAAAAGTAGGCCGCGACCAAGGGCGCTAAGGTATTAGTAATACCAATGGTTGTTGAAGCTTTAATAGGATGTCCTACGGATAGTTCTAGCAATGTTACAGCGATTAAAATTGCTGGCAAACTCCTATTTCCAAACCGCATGATTGCGCCAACAGCAATGCCAGTGAGTAGCCAAATTAGCTTCACTATCGACTCTTTGTAAGGCACCATAAAGCCTAGCTTAGCAGTAATGAAATAAGCTAAAGCTACCAAGATAAATTTGGCGATTTTTGAATTTAAGATGCGTGAACATAATTTAAGGGCCTAATTTATACTCATATTCAACACTAGCAATAATTGTTCCATTCATTAGCCGTATGTTAAAGTTAGTTGCTTTATATTTTAATCATTTATCTAACATAAAATAATATTCTGGTAACTAAATATAATCATTATCAAATAGATTGGTTAACTAATATCTAATCCTGCTTGCACCAATTCTGCAGCTCGTAATACGGCGCGTGCTTTATTTTGCGTCTCATCCCATTCGCTTTGCGGCACTGAGTCCGCCACGATTCCTGCACCAGCTTGAACATAGAGCATGTTGTCTTTAATGATGCCCGTTCTAATCGCAATCGCTACGTCCATATCGCCATTAAAGCCTAAATATCCTACTGCACCTGCATAAATACCGCGTTTGCTTGGCTCTAATTCATCAATAATTTCCATCGCCCTTACCTTAGGCGCGCCAGATACTGTGCCTGCTGGAAAAGTCGCTTTGATTACATCAATCGCATCCATGCCAGGCTTGAGTATGCCTTCTACGTTACTCACAATGTGCATCACGTGCGAGTAACGTTCTATCATCATATTATCGGTCACTTTAACTGAACCCGTTGTAGCAACACGGCCTACATCGTTACGGCCTAAATCCATGAGTTGCACGTGTTCAGCACGCTCTTTCGGGTCTGCCAATAACTCTTCTGCTAACGCTAAATCTTGCTCGCGTGTTTTACCGCGTGGACGAGTACCCGCAATCGGACGGGCAGTCACAGTGCCATTTTCAAGCCGCACTAGGATTTCAGGCGATGCACCCACTACATGATGGTCGCCCATATCGTAATAAAACATATAAGGTGACGGGTTTAAGCTACGCAGTGCGCGATACAAAGACAGTGGTGGCGCACTGAATTTTTGTGACATGCGTTGCGATAACACCACCTGCATGATGTCGCCATCTAAAATATATTGCTGCGCGCGTTTTACTGCTGCTTTAAAATTATCCTCACCGAATTCTGATGCGGCTTGCGAAGTGGTTGTGGCTGTTGCTTCGGGAATCGCAATGGTTTTGCGCAGCATTTTTACGAGCGCATCTAATCGGTTTTCAGCGCCCTCAAAAGCATTCGCGTTGTTTGGATTTGCATACACAATGAAATAAAGCTTACCACTTAAATTATCGACGACTGCCAACTCTTCTGAAACTGTTAACAATACATCGGGCACATTGATTGCGTCAGGCTTTTGTAGGCCAGCCAAACGTTTTTCAATATAACGCACAGTTTCATAGCCGAAATAACCCGCCAAACCACCAGTAAAGCGTGGCAAATGCTGGCTTTGCATGAGATGCGGTGGTGGGATTTTAAAACGTGCTTGGTAGCTTTTAACGAAATCAAGCGGGTTGGTATTGTCAGAAGATTCAACCACGGCATTACCCTCGATCACCTGCACACTATTATCATGTGCCACAATACGTGTTTTCGCAGGCAAGCCAATAATAGAATAACGCCCAAAGCGCTCGCCGCCCTGAACGGATTCAAGCAAATAGGAAAAAGGTTGATTCGCTAATTTTAAATACAGTGATAATGGCGTATCTAAGTCTGCAAACGTTTCTAATACTAGTGGAATACGGTTGTAGCCTTGTGCAGCTAAAACATTGAACTCGGTTAACTTGATGGTGCTAAACATAAATTTCCTTACATATTTTGGTTAAGTGGGTTGCTTAAACTGCGCATGCTTTACTACAGCGCAATCTTTTTTAACTTAGCCACCATCGCCAACGATATGTTTTGACATTACTTTTAATCATGTTTAATTGTTTAGCTAATATTTTCTAATAAATTGAAGTTTAAAATCATTTAATGAATCAAGCCTAATACTTCACTTAAATGACTGATGAGTGCATCCACCGAATCACTTTCTATTTTACAGCCTTGATTATAGCCATAAGGCACCGCAAAAACATAGCAACCTGCATTACGCGCTGCCGCTATGTCTGTTTTAGAATCTCCAATCAATAGCGCTTCACTCACTGACACACCAAATTTTTCACAAATATAAAAAATTTGATCTGGTTCTGGCTTCTTTTTTTGCAAGGTATCGCCTGATACCACCAACTCAAAATACTGCAATAAACCACTGGCTTGCAATAACGGTAAAGTGAAACTTTCAGGCTTATTGGTGACGCAGGCTAATTGATAACCTGCACGCTGCAAGGCATAAACAGCCTCCAATACACCAGAATAAGGCTTACTTTCAGTCACTATTTTTGCATAATGTGCAAAAAACAACTGTTGCGCATTTTCTAAAACTGCAACATTAGGCTCATTATTTGATTGTGCTGTTAAACACCGTTTAATTAACGCAATTGCACCTTCACCAATATAAGTTTCAATTTGCTGCGCTTTTAATTCAGGTATACCGACACTTAACAACATACTGTTTGCTGCCCGTGCGATTTCTGGCGCGGTATGAATCAAGGTACCGTCAAGATCAATCATAACGGCTTTGATTTTAAGTTTCATAAATACTTATCACACGCTGAAAACAAAATATCCAGACAATACTCAACAATTGAAGAACAGTTAAGTTTTCTTCAATAGGTCTAAGTATTATAACGATGTTTTAGTATTGACTAAACTGTAGCCAATGAAGCACGCATCGCGCTGACCACTGTATCGTAACGGTTTTTGTCATTTTCGCTCGGCGCACCAAAAATCGCGCTACCTGCAACAAACGTATCAGCACCAGCACGTGCAATTTCAGCAATGTTAGATGCATTTACGCCGCCATCCACTTCAAGCCAAATTTGACGACCTGTTTTTTCGTAATAAGCATTAATACGTGCACGCACTTGCGCAAGCTTCACTAATGTTTCTGGAATGAATTTTTGACCGCCGAAACCAGGGTTCACTGACATTAATAAAATCATGTCGACTTTATCCATCACGTGGTCTAAATAACTTAATGATGTAGCTGGGTTGAATACTAAGCCAGATTTACAACCTAATTCGCGCACCATTGCCAAGCTACGATCAATATGGTCAGAAGCTTCAGGGTGAAACGTAATGATATTCGCACCTGCTTTAGCAAAATCAGGGATGATGCGGTCTACGGGTTTTACCATTAAATGCACATCAATCAGCGCGCCTACTTTTTTTGCTGTTTCACGGATTGCGTCACATACTAAAGGTCCGATTGTTAAATTTGGAACGTAATGGTTGTCCATGACGTCAAAATGCACAATGTCTGTACCTGAGTTGATGACATCCTCAATCTCTTGGCCAAGTTTGGCGAAGTTTGCAGAAAGAATACTAGGGGCAATTCTAAAAGTTTTATCCATGGCTAACATCCATATTTATAAGTTTGACTAAGTTAATTGTAACTAAATAACAGTACAAAACGTTATTTTAACGCCATTTCGCACTTTTGGAACATGAGCCTTGCTTAACATAAGCCAATCCATCAAAATTACACTTATGCAGTTATATGTCATTGGCGTCAATCACACCACAGCGCCCATCCAAATTCGAGAACATGTTGCTTTTAATAGTGAACATTTAGGTAGCGCATTGCGCGAGTTGACCCTGCACGACGCTACTGAAGCGGCCATTCTATCCACTTGCAACCGCACTGAGCTCTACTGTAACACCGATAATCCAGAAAAACCGCTGCAATGGTTATCCAAATATCACAAGTTAGAAACCGATAGTATTCAACCTTATATTTACACGCTCCCCCATAATGAAGCGGTTAAGCATGCTTTTAGAGTCGCATCTGGCTTAGATAGTATGGTGCTAGGCGAGCCGCAAATTTTAGGGCAATTCAAGCAATCCGTTAAAATCGCGCAAGATGCAGGTACGCTAGGTACACTTTTACATAAATTGTTTCAACGTACGTTTGAAGTCGCAAAAGAAGTGCGCACCAACACAGACATTGGTGCAAATTCTATTTCTATGGCCGCCGCAGCGGTAAAATTAGCGCAACGTATTTTTGGCGACATCAGCAACCAAAAAGTATTATTCATCGGCGCGGGTGAAATGATTGCGCTTTGCGCCGACCACTTTGCCTCACAAAAACCAAAATCTGTTGTGGTAGCGAATCGTACGCTAGAACGCGGCATCGAATTAGCGCAAAAAATCGGCGGCCAAGCGATTTTATTAAACGATTTGCCAGAGCGTTTTGCAGAATTCGATATCGTCGTCACCTCTACCGCCAGCCAATTGCCGATTATTGGTTTAGGCATGGTAGAAAGCGCGATTAAAGCGCGTAGGCATCGGCCGATTTTTATGGTGGATCTAGCGGTACCGCGTGATATTGAACATGAAGTCGCACAGTTAGACGATGTATTTTTATACACGGTGGATGACCTTGCGCAAGTGGTAACTGATGGCATGGTCAACCGCCAAGAAGCTGCAATCGATGCAGAGTTAATCGTACAAGCGCGCGTAGAAACCTTCATGAGTTGGCTGAAAAAACGCGATGCCGTGCCTACTATTAAAGCGCTACGTGACCAAGCAGAGGCCACTCGTAAGCTAGAATTGGATAAAGCGATTAAGCTCATTCAAAGAGGTGAAAGTGCTGAAAAAGTGCTGGAAGCCCTGAGTAATGCGCTCACCAATAAATTCTTGCATGCGCCTAGCCACGCACTTAACCTTGCGCAGGGCGACGAACACTCTAGGTTAGAGCATACGTTAAAGCAGCTATACCTAATAAAAAGTTAAGCCTAATTAAAAGCAGGCCAGATAAAAAGTTAACCCAATTTAGCATTGACTTAATTTAAAACTAAAGAAGCATCGAATGAAACCCAGCATGATCACTAAGCTCGCTAATTTAAGCGAGCGCCTAGATGAAATTAACCGTTTAATGAGTAGCGAAGACGCGACCAATAATATGGATAATTATCGCAAACTCACGCAAGAACATGCAGAAATCACGCCTATTGTTGAACAATACCGCGCGTTTGAGCAGGTTGAAGCCGATATGAACGAGGCGCAGAAAATGTTAGGCGACCCCGAGATGAAAGAGTTTGCGCAAGAAGAAATCGAACAGGGTAAGACCAAAACTACTGATATTGAAGCCGAGCTACAAAAATTACTGCTGCCTAAAGACCCCAATGATGATCGCAATCTATTCTTAGAGATTCGCGCAGGTACTGGTGGTGATGAATCTGGCTTATTTGCAGGTGATTTATTTAGAATGTATTCTCGCTATGCAGAGCGCCAACGCTGGAAGGTAGAAGTGGTTTCAGCGAATGAATCTGAAGTAGGCGGCTACAAAGAAATCATCGCCAAGGTTGAAGGTTATGGCGCGTACTCAAAACTTAAATTCGAGTCGGGCGTTCATCGTGTGCAGCGCGTACCAGATACTGAAACTCAAGGTCGCATTCACACCTCTGCATGTACGGTAGCCATATTGGCAGAAGCCGATGAAGTGAGTGATGTAGTAATTAACCCCGCTGAAATCCGCATTGATACTTACAGGGCTTCAGGTGCTGGTGGTCAGCATATTAACAAGACTGACTCTGCGGTACGTATTACGCATTTGCCAACAGGCATCGTGGTGGAATGCCAAGATGACCGCTCGCAACATAAAAATAAAGCACAAGCCATGAGTGTGCTGATAGCAAGAATTAAAGATGCCGAAGTACGCGCACAACAATCAAAAATTGCGTCTGAGCGTAAATCATTAATCGGTTCAGGCGACCGCAGTGAACGTATCCGTACTTATAATTACCCACAAGGTCGTATTACTGACCATCGCATTAACCTGACATTGTATAAAATTGATGCGATTACCGAAGGTGATATGGATGAATTGATTGGTGCGTTATCTGCTGAACATCAGGCGGATTTGTTGGCAAGTTTGAGTGAAGATAATTAATAAGTTAGATTAGATATATTTGAACTCCCAGCTAACCCAATTAGCAATTTCAGCTTGGGACCTCAGCTATTTTAAATCATTAAAACTAATTAAATTCCCTCCAGCGACTTTGGCTTGATACATTGCTAAGTCTGCTGCTTTAAGAATGTTGTCTTGGCTGATTTTATTGTCTATGAATAAGGTCACGCCTATGCTGGCAGTACATGCATGCTCAATAGTGATTGCCACCTCTTTATCTTGATTGATTTTGAGTATATAGGATTGAGCTAAAGTGACACGGACTTTTTCCGCCACAATTTCCGCTTGAATGGTAGATTTGTTTTTATCCACATGCAACTCATTAAGCATGACGACAAATTCATCGCCCCCAAAGCGTGAGATTGTATCCACTTCACGGACACAACTTTTAAGTCGATTTGCCACTTCAATTAATAATAAATCACCAACTGCATGTCCATACTCGTCGTTAATTGGCTTAAAGTTATCCAAATCTAAAAATATCACTGCGCCAAAACGACCACTTCGTTTGCTAGCTGCCATGGTTTGAAGCATGCGGTCGTTAAATAATCGGCGGTTGGGCAGCTGTGTAAGCTGGTCAAAAAAAGCTAGCTTCTGAATTTCAGCTTCGATTCGCTTACGCTCAGTGATATCGTGTGACACAACCACAACGAATGAAGGTTCGGATTTACTGTTTTTTACCAAGCCGCCAGACGACTCAATATATCTAATCGCGCCATCTGCTAGTAAAAATCTAAACTCAGAGCGTTGACCAATGCCAGATTTTATCGTCTCCTTAAATGCTTTTTTAACGCGTTCTCGGTCTTCAGGATGAATGTCAGCAAATGAATCAGTTCCTTCAAGACTTTCAACATCGTCGAAAAGTTTAGCGTAAGAGCGATTGTTATAAAGTCGCCTACCTTCTAAATCCAGCACGGCAATAAAGTCTTCACTATTTTCAGCCATAAAACGAAAAAACTCTTCTTGCTGTCGCAAAGAGTTTTCAATCAGTTTGCGTGCAGTAATGTCTGTTAATGCCATGCGCAGTATCAATGATGAATTGATTTTATTTATTTGCACGCACTGAAAATGCACCGCTATCTCAATCCCATCCTCGCGTATCATTGATAAATCGAACTCAAGGTCTTTCTCTTCTAATTCATCTTTTGCAGTTTCTTGAAAGCTTGAAAAAAGACGATGCCAGCGGCCCATATCTTGATGAGCAACAAATTGTGACAGACGGCTATTGATTAAGCCTTGACGCTCCATGCCAAACAGTTTTAAAGCTTTTTGATTACACTCAGCAATCAATTCGTCAGCAGTGACGCTGAGATAACTAATTGGAGAGTGCTCATACAAATCAACATAATAATCACGTGATAGCGCTGATGCTGTCTGTGTTTTTTGTAAGACCTCAATCTGTTTTTCTAATTGACTTTGATATTCCTGAAACCTTTGCATAACACCTTCGGGAGGTTGACTAGCTATATTTGTTTGCGGAAACTGTGAATTTTCAGCTGCTATTTTAGGTTGCAGATGCTTCATTTTTTTCGTGTTATTTAAGTCTGAACTCACAAAGCACCCCAATTGCTCAGTTTTAAAATCATCATACTCTCCTACCAGCGCCAACGTCTATGCTCTTCCTAACAACATCTCGAATATGACACTCATTATGTAGTCTTCAATCCCTTAGCGTGAAAAATATTTTTTAGCAACTGATTGATGTCGTCTACATAGGTATACACCACTGGAATAATCACTAAACTTAATAGTGTTGAGGTAATCAGACCGCCAATCACAGTAATCGCCATAGGCGCTCTAAAGCTTGGGTCTGCACCATAACCTAACGCAATCGGCAACATACCTGCGCCCATGGCGATGGTCGTCATAATGATTGGCTGAGCGCGTTTGTGGCAGCCATCTAATATGGCATCTAGCCGATTCAAACCACGTTCATTGCGACCGATAATGGTATATTCCACTAGCAAAATCGAGTTTTTGGTCACGACTCCCATAAGCATTAAGAGACCAATCACAGTCGGCATAGAAAAACTGCTGCCTGTGATGAGCAGCGCTAAAAATGCCCCACCTAACGATAACGGTAATGCGCCTAGAATAGTCAATGGTTGTAAAAAGTCGTGGAAAAGCAGCACAAGCACTACGTAAATACACAGCACGCCAATCATCATCGCGGCGCCAAAGCTGCCAAATAACTCGGTCATGCGTTGTGCATCGCCAGATTCAATCAGCTTCACACTTGGCGGGAGCGATTGCATAGAAGGCAGTTTTTTAACTTCATCCGTCACTGCGCCAATCAAGCGTTTACCAAGCTCGATTTCAAAAGTCACATTGCGCATGCGGTCTAATCTATCGATTTGTTGTGGACCGCCGTTGATTTGGATGTCCGCCACAGTGACCAATGAAACACTACCAGCACGACTTGGTACGCGCAATTGCGCGATATCGTCTATATTTTGGCGAAGTAATTCATCTAAGCGTATGCGAATCGGAATCTGCCGCTGTGGCAGATTAAGCTTAGGCATAATATTAGAAAAATCACCAGAAGTAGCGACCCGAATCACATCTGCCAGCGATTGCACAGTAATACCCAACTCTGCAGCTTTATTAAAATCTGGCTTAATCTGAATTTCTGGTCTCTCTAAACTCGCGCTAGAGGTAATATTGCCTAAGCCTTTCAAAGTACGTAAATCACGCTCAACCGCCTTACTCGCAGTTTGTAGCGCATACGGGTCATCACTGGCGAGTGTGACTTGCAAACGTTCGCCATTGCCACCAGCGCCTACCGAGATTCTTGCGCCAGGTAATACAGCCAATTTAGTACGAATGTCATCTTCAATGGCGGCTTGCTTGCGTGAGCGCTCGCTTCGGCTTAGCAATGTGAGTGTGAGCGTCGCTTTGCGTACATCGTTACTACTTACGCTGCCAGACGGCCCGCCGCCAGTCGTACTCACTCCTACAGCAGTAAAGACTTGCGTCACATCGGGCATTTCACGCAGCAATTGCTCTGCACGTACGGCGATTTTTTTGGTTTGCTCTAAAGTGCTACCTGGTTGCAACTCTAGCGCTACCTTTGACTGGCTGCTATCAGCCGCTGGTACGAAGCCTTTAGGCAACAAAGGCATGAGCGCGAGCGAGCCTATGATAAATAACGTGACGCCAACTACTACCGTTTTGCGATAATTTAAGCACCATTTTACGATGCGTAGATAAAAGCGCATGGGCTTACTGAATACTTCCTCAGTCGCGGGGTGTGGTTTGAGTATATACGCTGCCATCATCGGTGTGAGTAAGCGCGCAACCAATAACGACGCCATGACAGCCGCTGCCGCTGTCATACCAAACTGTTTGAAGAATTTACCCGGAATACCGCCCATAAATGCTGTGGGTAAAAATACCGCCACTAAAGTGAATGTAGTCGCGATGACGGCAAAGCCAATTTCATCCGCAGCTTCCATGGCGGCTTGAAACGGCGTTTTACCCATGCGTAAATGCCGCACGATATTTTCAATTTCGACAATGGCATCATCCACCAAAATACCTACCACTAGCGCTAAAGCTAATAATGTCAGTACGTTCAAGCTAAAGCTTGAGTAATACATAACGGCGAATGTGGGTATGATCGAGAGCGGTAGCGCCACTGTCGCAACAAAAGTCGCGCGCCAATCCCGCAAAAAGCACCATACCACTATCACAGCTAGAATGGCACCTTCAAACAATAAGTGCATTGAACCTTCATAGTTATCTTCTACAGGTTTTACGGTATTAAAAGCTTCAGTGATATGCGTTTTTGGATGAATCGCTGAAAACTTGGCGATAGCCGCACGTAGCGCTGTCGCGACAGTGACTTCGCTGGTACCTTTGGTGCGGGTAATTTCAAAGCCAATCACTGGCTTGCCATCTATGGTCGCGTAACTGCTGCGCTCGGCTAAGGTATCTTTTACAGTAGCGACTTGGTCTAGCTTGATATGGCGACCATCTGTTAATGGTATATCCAACGTTGCGATTTCTTCTGGTGTGCTCACAGCGCCTAAAGTACGCACCGATTGTATGCTACCGCCAATATCGCCACGTCCGCCAGAAGCGTCTTGCTGCACTTGTTTTAATTGGCTGGATATTTCGCCCGCACTTACATTCAAGCCTGCCATTAACGCAGGGTTAAGGTCAACGTGTACCTCGCGATCTACGCCCCCGATACGGGCGACTCTGCCTACACCAGGTACTGACAATAAAGTCTTATTAATATCGTTATCAACAAACCATGACAGCGCTTGCTCATCCATGTTATCTGCAACAACAACATAATTAAGCAACACCCCACCAGAAGTAGTGGTTTTAGACACCACGGGATTAGTCACAGCTGTAGGCAAATCAGAGCGCACGCCATCGACCGCATTGCGCACTTCATTGAGCGCCACCTCAGAATTTTTATCGATGTTAAATTGCACACTGATGCTGACTAAGCCATCAGTCACGGTAGTGCGAATATGCTCGATACCGCCTAGTGAGGCGACTTTATCTTCAATTTTTCGGGCAACTTCAGTTTCTAGTTGTGCGGGTGCTGCGCCTTCTAATGAAGCACTGATGCTAATCACTGGAATTTCAATATCTGGGAAATTCTGTACGCTTAATTTGTTTAAGCTAGTAAGCCCGATAAAGGTAAGTACTGCAAATAGCAGTATTGAAGGTACAGGGTTGCGGATAGACCAAGCGGAGAAATTCATTTAGAAGCCCCAACTTTATCGGTAAATTTTTCTAGGCTTTGCTCTGTGGTTTTTTTCTTGGTTGAATCTGCAGGGTTATTCACCACGGTCACTACGTCACCGTCATTCAAGAATGAGCCGCCAGTAAGCACTAACTGTTGATTACCAGTGCTACCGTTTAAAATCTCCACTAAATCACCCTCACGGCGCCCTGTGGTAATGCTGCGCTGAATCACGCGATGTACTTGGTGATTGTTCATATCCGTCGTGGTTTGTACTTCGTATAGATAGCTTCGACCATCGCGCAATACCAGCGCGGTTTGCGGTACTGCCAAGGCAGGCTTAGTACCCAAATTAATGGTGCCTTGGACATACATGCCAGGCTCTGCTGCGCCTTTAGGTAGATCTATATAGACTAAAGCGTTACGCGTATTCACGTCTACCGTTGGCGCTTTAATTCGCACAGTGCCCGATACTTGGCGATTATCTGACAAAGTTAATGCTACTTTTTGTCCGATTTTAATCTGTGCTAACTGTTGCGCATTCACTTCGCCACGCCATTCTATTCGGCTTTGTCGTATCAAGCGAAACAGCTCGCCACCTGAGGCAACCACGTTACCTAAATTAGCAGTACGCGATGAAATCACACCGTCATCTGCCGCCACTACATGCGTTTGACGCAGACGAATCTGCTGATTTTCCAGTTCAGCAAGCGACAGATTTAAGTTCGCCTGTGCAGTTTCTTCTGCAATCACATATTGGTTGATTTGCTGGCTAGATAACGCACCACTATCTTTAATCTGGCGCGCACGATCAGCGTTAGATTTTGCCTCGGCTAAACTTGCGCGGTCGCGAGCAACGGTGGCTTGCTGTTTATGTAAATCTGCAACCACGGTTTCATCTGCTAGTAGTGCTAAATCCTGACCACGTTTGACGATGCTACCAACATCCACTAACACTTGCTTGATGCGAAAGCCGCCAATCTCCGCGCTGACTTGCGCCTCTTGCCATGCGCTCACCGCACCATTCATAGTGATGCTTACAGACCAATTTTGTTGTTGTGGATATATCGTTTCTACCGCCAATACCGCTTTAGCGGTCGCTTTATTATCAGCGGCTGATTTGCCCGATTTATTAGAAATGAAGTACCCAATAGCTGCCAAAATTAAGATGACAACGCCAGCAATAAACCAGTAACGTTTTTTAGAACCATTCGTTTTAATCATTTTTTGCTCTCATTACTTTTAGTTTCGTTGTCTATTTTGGTTTCATTGCCAATAGTGACATTGCCGATAGACGGTGTATTTACTTTCTCTGTTGCACTATCCGTTGCTTGCCAGCCGCCACCAAGCGCTTTATAAAGTGTGATCCAATATTGCACGCGGTCTTTTTGCTGTGCAATGTGGCTTAACTCAGCAGTAATTAATTGGCGGCGCGCGTCTTCTAACGTAATTAAACTAATACCCCCTGCGCGCCAATTAATCTCTGCCGCTTTGTAGTAGTTACTGTATTGTGCTGCACTAATTTTTTCTGCACTTTCGCGTCGCACAGAGCTATCTAAGTTCACCAAAGTTTGCTCAACTTCTTTTACTGCGCTACGCACATCCTGCTGATAAGTCGCTAAGGCTACTGCGTAATTAGCTTCGGCAATCGTTACTTGTGATTTCAACTGACCACCATCGAATATCGGCAAACTAAGTGATGGCCCAAATGACCAAGTGTTTCCACTGCTTGAAAAACTACTCCCGCTGATTTTGCTGCGCCCTATAGAACTAATCAATGAAAGGCTAGGGTAGCGATTCGCTGTCGCAACGCCTGTATCTGCACTCGCAGCTGCTAAGTTGCGCTCATCGGCGATTAAATCAGGACGTTGCGTGATGAGATTAGCCGGCACGCTCTCTATATTAAATTCGGCAGGCTGCGGCAAAGTTTTGGGGTCACCTGTAAGCAATATTTCTCGTAAAGCAGGCTCTGTCATATTGGTCAACGCCACTAACGCTTTCACCGTGTTATCACACTGTGCTTGCTGATTGATTAAGCTAGATTCCGTAGATCGCAAGCTGGCTTCTGCCAATGCTGCATCTGCGGGTGCAGAAAATCCAGCATCGGCTAATATTTTGGTTAAGCGTGAAGTTTCATTTTTTGATGTCATCGCTTGTTGGTAAGCCGTTACAGATAACTGGCAAGCGCGGTAGTCCACATAATTGGTGGCAACCTCTGCGGCTAAGCTCACTCGCGCCGTATGCCAATCATTTTGCTTAGCCTCTACTTTGGCTTCTGCCGCCTGTTTGGCAAATTTGATACCGTCAAATAAATCGATCTCCCAGCTTGCATCCAATGCACCCACAGTAGAAGTGCTGATTCCGCTTGAACGATTGATTCCATTTGAAGTTGCTGATTGCGAACGCGTGATCGAGGCATTGCCTTTGACCGAAGGTAGCCCTTGCGCAGCGGCAGAAACACTACTGGCGCGTGCTGATTTAATATTCGCCAGTGCAATGTCTATCGTTGGGTTATCCGCTTCTGCGGCTTTTAACAACTGACTCAACGCTGGATCATTAAATTGCCCCCACCAATCAATCAATTGACTTACATTACCGTTGTGCGGAAGCTTGTCATTGATTACCGTATCTTTTGCTTGATTGTCTTTGGGCAGTTTTGCTTGCCACCTTTCTGGCAACTTAATGGATGTTTTAATGTATTCAGGAAAAATACTACAGCCGCTCATCAGCACAGCGGTGCTTAACATCAATCCAGTTTTTGAAATCAACCCAGTTTTTGGTTTTATTGTCATACGTTCATTTCTTTATTTATTTAAGGGTTAAGTCTTATTTGTACTGATAATTGAAACTGACGAAACGCCATGCAAAAATATCCTCACCACATAATAGATATGTCCTTTCACATCCCAACCCTTTGCTGTAAAACCCAACAAAGCATTATGGCGCGGCTCAGAAATCAACATATTACAAAACATCACAGCCGCTTTATCTACATTCTCAATTTGTAATTCGCCTTTTGCTATTCTGCTATGCAGATAATTTGCTATCACCGAATCTATTCGTTTAGGGCCAATTGCTTTCATTTTATTAGTCAATTCAGGAAAGCGCGCTGCTTCAGCCACGCCCATACGATACAGCGAAATCAACTGCGGACTAGTCACACGGATCAACATTGTTTCACCTATTGCACACAAGCCTGTTTCTGCTGACATAGCATCAAGACCTGCAATCGATTGAATTTGTTCAACATCGCGCTCTACCATGTGACCTACTGAGGCCACCATTAAGTCAGCTTTGTTTTTATACAAGCCATAAATTGTGCGGGTCGAAAAACCTGCGGCACTGGCAATTTTTGCCATGCTCGCCAGACCATAGCCTTCGCGCATAAAAAATATTTAATGCGCAATCTAACAAATTGTTTAATCGCTCGTCTTCTGTACCCAAGCATGGGCGACCCAACTTATGCTTAGGAGAGGCATTATTCAAAGTATGTGTTTGAGAAATCACTGCTGTCACCACTTCATTAAAACTTGAATCAAATAAATAAAAATAAAACGTTTCATTTTTATGATGCCAGCGTTGTTAAAATAAAGTAAGTACAAAACTGGTAAAATGTTGTGAAAATTTAACTAAACTTAATCAGTCTCTTCAATACACTTTCAATAAATACCCATGCAATCCATTAAAACCTTGATGAGGTCTAGCGAAACTGCATTAATTGAAGCCAACCAACTGAGCCTGAAAGAAGCTAAATTCGAATCACAACTTCTATTGCAAAGCGTATTAAAAGTGAATCGCGCATGGCTCATCGCACACGAAAACGATGCCCTGCAAGCCAACAACCATGCAGACTTTCAGGCACTGCTTACAAGGCGTTTAGCGGGTGAACCGATTGCTTATATATTAGGAAGTCGCGAGTTTTACGGTTTAAATTTAACCGTGACCCCAGATACATTGATTCCACGACCAGATACTGAAACCTTGGTAGAGGCTGCATTATATAAAATTGCCTTATCGGCTCCCGTGGCAGTATTAGACTTAGGCACGGGTACAGGTGCGATTGCACTAGCGATTGCTAAAAATCGTCCTCAAACAAATATCATTGCGGTTGACGCTTCAAAAGTTGCCTTAGAGATTGCTAAACAAAATGCAGAAAACTTGAGCATTGATAATGTTCAGTTTATTTTAAGCCAATGGTTTGATGCATTAAACGATAAAAGATTTGATGTGATTGTGAGCAACCCGCCTTATATAGAAACAGGCGACAGTCACTTAACACAGGGTGATTTACGCTTTGAACCATTATCAGCACTCGCCTCTGGCATAGATGGCTTGGATGATATTCGCCAGATTATTGCAGATTGCTTAATCTACCTCAAGCCACAAGGCTGGCTGATGTTGGAGCATGGCTATCATCAAGCCGAATCGGTAGCAGATTTGATGGCGGAGATTGGGTTAGTGAATGTCACAACATTAAAAGACTTAGGTGATAATTATCGTGTCACGATTGGCAAAAATCCGCTGATTATTAGCACGCATTGGGATTAGCGATTAGTCACTAATAAGCTCAACCATAAGTTAAAGATAAACAGCGAATGATTAAACTCTGAACTGAAAATTTGGTTCAGAATACTACATAAAAATCCTATAGTATAATTAGTGCATGTCTGAACTTAACTCACCTTCTTTAATAGAAAAATCCGTTGGCATCGTTGCTCCACAAACTGCACACTTTAGCGTTCCGCTTACTTTAAAAAGTGGGGGTATATTGCCGCAATTTGATTTAGTTTACGAAACTTATGGCACTTTGAATGCGCAAAAATCCAACGCGGTTTTAATCTGCCATGCGCTATCTGGTACACATCATGTTGCTGGTAAATATGCTGAAGACGACAAATACCCAGGCTGGTGGGATAACTTGGTTGGTCCTAACAAACCATTAGATACCAATAAGTTTTTCGTAATCGGCGTGAATAATCTGGGCGGCTGTCACGGTAGCACTGGCGCAGCAAGCATCAATCCAGCCACAGGAGAAAAATGGGGCTCACAGTTTCCAGTACTTACGGTAGAAGATTGGGTAACCTCGCAAACGTTATTGGCTGATTACTTAGGTATTCAACAATTGGCGGCATTAGTCGGCGGTAGCTTGGGCGGCATGCAAGCTTTGCAATGGACACTGGCTTATCCTGAACGTGTGCGCCACGCGCTGGTGATTGCCTCAGCACCGAACCTCACCGCACAGAATATGGCATTTAATGAAGTAGCACGCCAAGCGATTATTACAGACCCTGAGTTTCATGGCGGTGATTACTATGCGCACGGGGTTGTGCCCAGACGCGGTTTGCGTATTGCACGCATGTTGGGTCACATTACCTATTTAAGTGACGATGCGATGGGCGCGAAATTTGGGCGCAAACTTAAAGACAATATTAAATACAGCTTTGATGCTGAGTTTGAAATGGAGTCTTATTTGCGTTATCAAGGTGATAAATTTGCAGGTGAGTTTGATGCGAATACTTACTTACGCATGACCCGCGCGTTAGATTATTACGACCCAGCATTGGCTTGTGATGGTGACTTGAGTGAAGCGTTGGCAGAGGTAAAAGCGCAGTATTTAGTAGTGTCATTCACCAGTGATTGGCGATTTTCACCCGCGCGCTCACGCGAGATTGTAAAAGCGCTACTTGATAATGAATGTACGGTGAGTTACGCGGAAGTCACTGCCGCTCATGGCCATGACGCCTTTTTAATGCCAGACCCGCAATACCATGCGATTTTGCGTAGCTACTTAAAGAACATTCAAGTAGGAGAATCAGCATGAATATAAATACATCGGAGTTTAGGCATGATTTTGCAATTATCGCAGGCTGGTTGCCGTTTGGAACAAAAGTATTGGATTTAGGTTGTGGTGACGGCGCATTGTTGCAAT
>JAYTHN010000060.1:0-1880 GCA_043732505.1 Methylotenera sp. | reverse complement strand
TAGATACTTACAGGGGAAACCAAATAAACAAGTAGTGCAATAAAAAAGCCTGCTAATTTCTCAGCAGGCTTTTCAGCAGATTTAATAGATTACTCATTTTATAAATAACTGATATAAAATCTCAGAAAATTTAACAATAGTAAATTTGGATTATGAATTAGAACCCATTGCAGGATTTTTTACAGGCTTATTAGTTGATTTTTTAGCGAATTTTTTATAGTAAATTCTAATACCCAGTAATATTGCCAAAATCACTGCATAGAGTAACGGCTCACGTATATCTTTTTTAACCAACCACCAAAAATGTACAACGCCTAAAATCGCAATTACGTAAACTAATTGATGTAATTGTTTCCAACGTTCACGCAGGCGCCTAATCAATGCATTGTTAGAGGTTATTGCTAATGGAATTGCTAATACGAAAGCAGCAAAACCAACTAGAATTCGAGGATGCTTAACGATATCTTTAGTGATATCTACCCAGTTGAAAGCAAAGTCTAGCCATATATAAGTAATAATATGTAAGCAAACATAAAAGAACATAAACAAGCCCAACATGCGACGAAGCTGAACTTGCCAGGCACGACCAGTAAGTAGCTTAATAGGCGTTAGGGTTAATGTTACAAGTAAAATGAACAGTGCCCAAAATCCTGTTGAACGCTCTATAAACTCAATAGGGTTTGCAGATAAATCATCTTGAAACCCTAACCAGATCAATCTTGCTAGTGGTATGAGCGTACACAAAAAAACAAAGATTTTAATCCCTGATACTTGTTTTTTACTAGGTGCGGTAATTAAGAGTTTTAGGATACTAAAAACTTGAATAGCGCTGAGATTATTAGACATTTGCCTATGACCTTAAAAGTTTTTACGCAAATCTAAACCAGCATACATTTGCCCTACTTGCTCTGTGTAACCATTAAACATTTGTGTTTTAATACGCCCGGCGAATAAACCTGCACCAATGCGCTTTTCTGATGATTGTGTCCAACGAGGATGCTCAACTAACGGGTTCACATTCGCATAAAACCCATACTCATTTGGGCCCGCTTTCATCCAGCTAGTGATTGGCATTTTGTCAGTAAAACGAATTTTGACAATCGCTTTTGCGCCCTTAAAACCATATTTCCATGGAGTTACCAATCGGAGAGGTGCACCGTTTTGATTAGGTAATTGCTCTCCATATATGCCAACAGCCATAATGGCAAGAGGATTCATCGCCTCATCCATACGTAAACCTTCAGTATATGGCCAAGCAAGTACAGGAATATTCACACCAGGCATTTGTTGTGAATCTGCCATAGAAATAAACTCTATATATTTAGCGTTTAAATTTGGCTCAGCCCACTTAATTAGTTGCGCAAGTGGAAGACCAATCCATGGAATAACCATGGACCAACCCTCAACACAGCGCATACGGTAAATACGCTCTTCTAGCGGTGCTAGTTTGTAAAGATCATCAATACTAATGACTTTATTTTTTTTTACTTCCCCCTCAACACTTACTGTCCATGGACGTGGTTTAAATAACTTTGAGTTAACTGCTGGCTCGGCTTTATCTGTACCAAACTCATAGTAATTATTGTAAGTAGTCACATCGTTATAAGGCGTTAGCTTCTCACCGGCCCCGTATGCCGTTTTAGAATAATCTGCTATTTTTTGATGTGGTCCAAGCGCGAATGCTTTACTTGGCGTTGGCGCATTTGCACGCCCTATTAATCTACCTGCGCCCACTATTGTGCCAGAACCCACAGCGCCAGAACCTAAAGTGCCCGAACTTAAGTTGGCTGCGTTTAAAGGATTACTTAACAATCCTACAGAGCCAGCTAACAATCCAAAACCAGCTCGTTGAATAAACTCACGTCTATTATCAAATATTT
>JAYTHN010000059.1:0-6568 GCA_043732505.1 Methylotenera sp. | reverse complement strand
CTAATTTAACATTGGATGCCACAAGCCAGGCAAATGGTGAAATTTTAGTCAAAGCAACAGCACAAACGGTAAAACCAAATGATATCAATAATGCTGATATTTTCATCGCTATCTATGAAAATAAATTAGTAAGCCAAGTAAATGCTGGTGAAAATAAAGGCCGTGAATTGAAACATGATTATGTAGTGCGTGATTTTTTAGGCGCCTATCAACTCAGCAATAAAAACGACTTCTCTAAAAACATCACACTTAAATCCGAGTGGAAAGGTCGCAATGCTGGCGCGGTGATTTTTGTACAAGACTCACATAATGGTGAAATTTTACAAAGCCTACAATTACCATTCTGTAGTTAAGTTTATTGTTGATAAAGGCTTATATACTCACATTTAGTCAACAAGCCTTTATTAGAAACTGACTTAATTTAATAATGTAAAACTGACAATCATGCCAGACTGTAGCCAGCCAGCCATGTATTGCGCGGCAATTGTCATAGCTTCTTCGGCAGTGGTCTCCGCTTCTTGTCCTTCTAAACTTTCACATACTTCTGCAAAGGTTGCACCAGTCATTGCCATGTGTAATGCAATTGACTCCATTTCCCCTATAGATCGAAATTGTGAACTTAAGTCTCTACGCCAAATGAGCCATAATGTATAAATACTATCTTGCAACAACGCAGGCGACGCTTCATCAGCATCTAACGCTTTCCAGATAGGTATAATATTCCAACGTAATCGCACTATTTGTATGGAAGGTTGAAATTTGAACTGTAATGCATTCCAATGTTCGGGTGGGATTTCAGCTAGATCCTGCAAGCTTAGTTCAGCAACATCTTCTGCATCAAACGCTAATGACAATGACCACTCAAAAACCGCCATCTCGGCTGCGATTGGGTGTTCTGGAATTGAGTAAAGTAAGTGCTCACGCATATTACCACCAACCCAGCGCATATTCTGATAAGTAGAGGGAAACTCATCAATATATTCACGAGCAATCCTATTGAATAAATCATCTCCTAACAGCGCTTTAAGTTTGGGGTAAGCAGTAGCCAAAGCTTCAATAATACGTAAACGATAGGCATCAAAGTAAATTGCCAAACGCCTATTAACACCCATCTTGGCGTCATCAATGATACGAGTGGTAAACGTGGTCCTACTTTTATCACCAATCAAATAAGACTGAAATTCAGATTGTAGTTGGGCTAAATCAAGCATGTTGTAAGTTTGAAGAGACTGTTGCATCAGATTGAGGCAGTTCATTTTCACCAGATACACTTAAATAATCCGCTGTAATATCGCGTGCTATTTGTAGCTCTTGCACCAGTTCATCTAACTCAGGAATCCGGTCGTCACGCTCTATCATAGTCGATACTGGACCAAATCGAGATAAGGTATGGCGGTATAAATCCCACACGGGGTCTATGACTTGGGCATCATGCGTATCAATAATATAATCACCATGATTATGATGGCCGGCTAAATGAATCTGCTGCACTCGGTTAGTTGGTACGCCGTCTATAAAAGCTTTTGCATCAAATTGATGGTTGTAGCTGCTGACATAAATATTATTCACGTCTAGCAACAGTAAGCAATCCGCTTTTTCGCAAATCAGTGAGATAAACTCCCACTCAGTCATGCTGGAATCTACATAGCTCGCATAGCTTGAGACATTTTCTAATAAAATCCGTCTACCTAAATAATCTTGCACTATGTCAACACGCTCAGCCACGTGTTTTGCGGTTTCTTCTGTATAAGGTAGTGGCAATAGATCATGCATGTTTTGGCCATGCACACCAGTCCAACACAGGTGGTCAGAAATCCAAGCCGGCTCTACTCTATCGACTAATTTGCGCAAATCGCGTAAATAATCTTTATCAAACGCAGTTGTTGAGCCGATGGAGAGAGATACACCATGCATCACCACTGGATATTCGGCACGAATACGATCTAAAAAATGTAGTGGTTTACCACCAGGCACCATATAGTTTTCAGAGATGACTTCAAGCCAGTCTATATTGGGCATGGTTTCAAGAATACTGTTGTAATGTTGAGTACGCAAACCTAATCCAAAGCCTAAATTAGATAGTTGCGGATTGGTTTTTGCTGAGCTACCTTTTGATGTATTCATACAAAATTAGCACGCACTTTTAAATTAGAATAAAAGCATGTACTCAATTCAAACTTAAATAATTTTACCGTGTTTAGCAGTACAGTCGCCTTCAGTCATTGCTAAGAAACCATGACCTTTACAATCGTTTTGACCTTTACAAGCATTTTCTGCAGTTTTACATTCACTGGTGCCTTTGCATGAATTTAAACCTGCGCAATGCACCATCTCACCACTAGAAGCGCTTTTTGACATAGTGCCAGCACAGCCAGCCAAGATTAATACAGCAGCGCCAATCGCGATTAGTGCACCATTACGAACTTTAGATGATTCAATAGACATGGTAACTCCTTCCTAATTATTATAAAAATCTACCATCTCTTGTTTAGAAAGGTAGAGTTAGTAGATACGTCAAAATCCATACAATAGATTCATCACGCAACATACAATCTTTAGTCGAACGAAATTACTTAGCCTTACACAAATATTGTGATCCCTTTAGAAAAACTTGAAAATATTTATACCTACTCTTTCAAAAACAATTAACCCTTATAATCAATAATTAAAGGCGCATGATCGCTAAAGCGGTCTTGTTTGTAGATGCTAGCAGCCACTGCCTTTGCAGCGAAAACGGGCGTTGCAATTTGGTAGTCGATTCGCCACCCCACATTATTCGCCCATGCCTGACCGCGATTACTCCACCAGGTATAACATTCATCGGTGGTCTTAGGATGCAAGCTGCGATAAACATCGACCCAGCCGACTTGATTAAACAAGCCTGTTAACCAAGCGCGCTCTTCAGGTAAAAAGCCTGAGTTCTTTTTATTGCCTTTGTAATTTTTTAAATCAATCTCTTGGTGTGCAATATTCCAGTCGCCACAAATCACTACTTCTTGACCGCTAGCTACCAAGCTTTGCAAATGCGGTAAAAAACGTGCCATTACACTAAATTTAAATGTTTGGCGCTCTTCACCGCTCGAGCCACTTGGTAAATACAGTGAGATTACGCTTAAATTGCCAAATTGACATTCGATGTAGCGTCCTTCTCTATCAATATCGGCTACATCTTGATTTGCATGGCCTAAGCCCACAATGACCTTATCCGGCTTAGATTTAGAATAAATACCTACACCGCTATAACCCTTTTTTTCTGCATAATGAAAATTGCCATAATAGCCTGGTGGGTTCAGCATTTCAGCTGTCATGTCTGCTTGTTGGGCCTTGATTTCTTGCATACAAATGATGTCAGCCGCTTGCGTTTGCAACCAAGCTTGTACGCCTTTATTTGTTGCAGAACGTATGCCATTTAGGTTTAGCGATATAATCTTCAAAACTTTATTCCTTATTTACTTTAATTATGAATGCTACACATACAAATCAAGACCACGATCAATTCAGACAAGAGTTTATCGCATTTGCCATCAAAAAAGAGGTATTACGTTTTGGTGAATTTAAAACCAAAGCGGGTCGGTTAAGTCCGTACTTTTTTAATGCTGGCCTTTTTAACGATGGCGAAAGCTTGATGAAATTGGGTGAATTTTATGCAACTGCGATTACTGAGTCTGGCATCCAATTCGACATGCTCTTTGGCCCAGCTTACAAAGGCATTACCTTAGTGGCAAGTATTGCCATCGCCTTTGCCAAAAATGGTCACAATGTGCCTTTTGCCTACAACCGTAAAGAAGCTAAAGATCACGGTGAGGGTGGCTTAATAGTAGGCAGTCCACTTAAAGGTCGCGTACTCATCATTGATGACGTCATTTCAGCAGGTACGTCCGTGAGAGAGTCTGTTCAGCTAATTAGCAAAAACGGCGCCAGCGCTTGCGGGGTTGCCATTGCTATTGATAGGCAAGAGAAAGGTCTAGGCAAGTTATCAGCAGTTCAGGAAGTGATTAAAAACACGCAAATTCCTGTGTGCGCCATCACTAATTTGCACGATTTGATGAATTATTTGCAAAATCAACAAGATATGGCGCAAAATTTGCATGCAGTAAAAACATACCGCCAACTATATGGTGTAGATTGATTTTATTGGATCAAAATGACGCAAGTATCAAAAATTACAACCATAGATAGCACAGCTAAACCTTCGACTAATCCACTAATAATAGGGTTATCAATATTCGGCTTATTATTAGCGATGAGTTTTTCTTTGCACGTTCATGCTGATGGTGCAGGAAAAATCGTGAAATGGAAAGATGAAAAAGGCGCCATACATTACGGTGATAAAATGCCTGTGCAATATGCAAATGGTGAAAATACAGTAATGAGCAAACAAGGTATTGCTGTGCAACGTAACAAACCGATTAACCCTCAAAATCAAGCGATAAACCTCGCGAAACAAGAACAAGATAAAAAAGATAAAGCCCTGTTAAGTGCGTTTACAAATGAAAGTGAAATAGATTTAGCTCGTGACCGTAATTTACAGCTAGACCAAGTGACCGTAGAAGGCTTGCAGTTACAAAAAACCAACACGCAAAAACGACTCTCTGAAAATCAAAATTACGCAGATGGATTTGTTAAGAGAAAAAAACCCATCCCAGCAGATTTAACAACCGACATTAAATCTGGCCAAGCCGAAATCAGCAAACAAGATCAGCAAATTACAGAACGCAAAACTTCTATGGAAGCAACGCGTAAACATTTTGATGATGATAAAAAGCGTTATATTGCACTTAAGAATCTTATAGCTGGCGATGTTAGCCCAAGTGAAAGCAACGTGCCTGCTAAGTGAGAGACTGAAATCTCAGTTTTAAATCTCTTACTAAAAGCAAGATAGTTAGTACGTAAGTTTTTTCTTCAACAACTCGTTCACCTGCGCAGGGTTAGCCTTACCTTTTGAAGCTTTCATTGTCTGACCCACTAGCGCATTAAAGGCTTTTTCATTACCTGCTTTAAATTCTTCTACCATGGCTTGGTTGGCGGCTAGCACTTCATTGATAATGACTTCGATTGCGCCACTGTCTGACTCTTGTTTTAAGCCTTTAGCTTCAATAATGCCATCTACTTCACCCTCAGCATTCCATAAAGCCTCAAACACTTGCTTAGCTGAATTGTTGGAAATAGTGCCATCAGTAATGCGATTAATCAAATCGCTCAATTGCACTGGCGAAACAGGCGATAAATGGACTGGCGTATCTTCGGTGTTTAATTTAGCTAAAACACTACCTAGTATCCAATTTGCGGCTAATTTTACATCGCATTTTGCGCCAACTGTTTTTATAAAAAAGTCAGCTAAATCTAAGCTTGATGTTAATCCTGATGCATCGTATGAAGAAAGGGAATATTCACTTTCAAAACGCGCTTTCATCGCTTCTGGCAATTCTGGCAATAGTATTTTTACTAATGCTATATCTGTCTCAGAAATCACCAATGGCAACAAATCAGGGTCTGGGAAATAACGATAATCGTTCGCTTCTTCTTTACTACGCATAGAGCGCGTTTCGCCAGTATCTGGATTAAACAATACCGTGGCTTGCTGTATCGTCCCACCATCTTCTAATGTTTCGATTTGCCAGCGTGTTTCGTATTCAATCGCCTGCGTCATAAATTTAAATGAGTTGAGATTTTTAATCTCACGGCGTGTGCCTAATTTATCTGTGCCTTTTGGACGCACTGATACGTTTACATCACAACGAAAGCTACCTTCTTGCATATTGCCGTCGCAAATATCTATCCATTGCACTAGCTCATGCAATTTTTTTGCATAAGCCACCGCTTCTGCCGCTGAACGCATATCAGGCTCAGTGACGATTTCTAATAATGGCGTACCTGCTCGATTAAAATCAATCCCTGTAAAACTATGACTAGGGCCTTTTACATAATCACTTTCAACATAATCATTACTGAAATAATTATGCACAGACTTACCAGCATCTTCTTCTAAATGCGCTCGAGTGATGTTAATGACTTTTTCATATGCCGCATTTTTGCCAACTGCCGGTACTTGAATAGTGACTTTACCTTTACCGACCACTGGCAATTCAAATTGGCTAATTTGATACCCTTTTGGTAAATCTGGGTAAAAGTAATTTTTACGGTTAAATACTGAGTGTGGTGCGATTTCTGCATCAATCGCTAAACCAAACTTAATGGCGCATTGTACAGCTTCTCTATTTAACACTGGCAAAACACCTGGCAAGGCAATGCTCACTTCACAAGCTTGTGTATTTGGCTCAGCACCGTATTTGATAGACGCACCTGAAAAAATCTTAGTATTAGTTTTCAGCTGAGTATGGGTTTCTAACCCAATAACGACTTCCCATTCCATTACTTGACTTCCTTTGGCAAAACCAAGTCTGGCATTTTGTTATGCCAGTCTGTCGCTTGTTGGTATTGATGCGCTACATTTAACATACGTGCTTCATCAAAGTAATTACCAATAATTTGCAAGCCGACAGGTAAGCTATTACTAAATCCTGCTGGCACGCTCATGCCTGGCAAGCCAGCCAAGTTGGTTGAGATG
>JAYTHN010000058.1:0-1899 GCA_043732505.1 Methylotenera sp. | reverse complement strand
ACACTCCAAAGTGTGAAATTGAAGCTGGCCTATAAGCCGGGTTCTGTTCTTACCTTGCGGCAAGTGACAGTCATTCATCTAGGCGCATGATTACTCATGCACTCAAGCAACCTACCCGCTGGCAGCGCGAACAACGCCCTATTTACTTTCGTACGCTCTACTCAAATAAAATCGCCAGCCTATTTGGTCTTGCTGCAGATGGAGGTTACCGCGTTTCACCGTAACTAAATACGCTCGTCTCTGTGGCCCTATTCCGCGCCTTATATCTTGCCAGTTTTCACTGACAAAAATTTCAACGTACGGCCGTTAGCCGTCATCTCGCTCTATGCAGCCCGGACTTTCCTCCCCTCACTCACGTGAGCGGCGACTGTCTAGCCAGCTTCAAGTATATTTTAACACGCCTGACTGTTATTCTCGCATACGACTTCTCAAGGGCTTCAGCAGTTAGCGAATCAGAGTGCTTTTATGGTGCGAAAACGGGAATCCATTTTACAATGTGAGAAAGTTCAAGATGCATTCCCGCTTTCGCGAGAATGACGGATTTTAGGTATTCAGAATGTAGTTCGCAACCATAAAAATATTAAGGCTTTTAAATTTCAATCCCCTGCTACCGAGCCTATCGGGCAAAAGGAATCTTTAATATTTCAAGAACCTTATATAAATATACCTATTTGCCAAGCTCTATATTAGTTAGCTTTAAAATAAGTAAATATAGCTATAATCCCATAGCGCATAGGTATTTACACTCTATTGAGATAAGTCAAACGCTGAATATTAATCAATTATTTGAAAGGGATAAAAAATAAATGCATTACATTGGCTAAAAACTATTGAAGTTATTATCTTATGAATACATGTTTCCTATAATTCAATTAATATTACCTAGTTTATTGGTGTTTGCATTAATAAAGTCAATTCCCATAAAAGGCGCATCATTAAGCATTGAAAGAGGTCAATTATTTATTGCCATCTTTTACGGTTTTTATCTAGCTGCCAGCGGGTTAATGATAGGACTATGTTTATCCACTGAAACAAAACTAGCCAAAGATTACAAAGTATTCTGGACTATTTTTTTGACGTAATTTTAATTTTTTATCTCTGCTTATTGAATGTTTGGTTTAGAAATAAATTATTAGCTTGGGCTAATATCTTAACTAAGATTGACATGTAAATTTGACTGATTGACTCGTTTTTATTAATTCAACAACAATTTAACACTATGATGCCACAAGAAAAAGCCGGACAACTTCATTCTTCATGGCTAGTGATGATCGGTGGAGAATTCGATAAGCCTTATATGCAATCACTACGTGCTTTTTTAAAGCAAGAAAAGTTATTGGGTAAAACCATTTACCCACCTAGCCCTGTGATTTTTAATGCATTTAATCACACGCCTTTTGACCAAGTACGGGTAGTAATTATTGGGCAAGACCCATACCACGGCCAAGATAATAAAGGACAGCCCCAAGCGCATGGCTTAAGTTTTTCGGTGCCGCAAGGTGTGGCATTGCCGCCTTCACTGATGAATATTTTTAAAGAAATTGAAGCGGACTTACGCATAAAAATGAGCCGTAAAGGTGACCTAAGCGCCTGGGCAAACCAAGGAGTGTTGTTATTAAATGCAACGCTTACTGTTGAAATGGCGAATGCGGGTTCACACCAAAAACGTGGCTGGGAAGAATTTACCGATGCAGCAATCGCTGCTTTAAATGAATATCGAGATGGCTTGGTGTTTGTGTTGTGGGGAAGTTATGCGCATAAAAAAGGCGAGATGATTAATCCAGAAAAACATTTTGTCCTTAAATCACCACACCCCTCCCCACTATCAGCGCATCGTGGCTTCTTTGGTAATCATCAATTTTCTAAGATTAACGACTACTTAATTAGCAGAGGGCAAGC
>JAYTHN010000057.1:0-1907 GCA_043732505.1 Methylotenera sp. | reverse complement strand
CGATACTGAAAGATTTAAAAATCAAGGCAACCATTGGCGACACACTCAATACAAATGAATGCGAAAAAATCATAAGCTTTTATATCAAAGTTCTAGAGGCCATTGTATTAGGCAATATTGAATTTTTTAGCTCGGCACTTGCGCTAGCACATACTCAAGTTGCGATTTAATCACATGACTATCCTGAGCCAATAATCACTTTCTCTGGTGGTGTTGGAGAATTGCTTTACCAACATGCCGCAGGTGGCGCATTGGCTAGCACGACCTTCTTTGGTGACTTTGGCATTGATTTAGCAAGATCAATCGCCCACTCTCCAATACTTTCAGCCAACTTGAATACTGAGCAACCTGAAAACAAAGGTCGCGCGACGGTCTATGGGCTTACCTTGCACAGTACTGAAGTATCTGGCCACACTATTTTCTTACCTAAGCCTGATTGTTTACCACTAAGCGATTTACCTATTATTGCTAAATTGTCACTGCATTCACTCAATGACCAATGGCAGCGTGCATTTACATTTGCCGCAAAACGTGAGCTAGGCGCCTGTATACAAATCAAACGGGTTGATGCCTTAAATCATGACAAGTTGCTGGATGAAACTCGTGCATTAGCGCAAAAAATAAAAGCCCATTGCTTAGCGAATCAAATGACGAATACTCAACCTTTGTTAATCCTTACAGAAGCGAATATTGGAAAAACTCTGGGTAATTACATTTCAGATTGGGGCCAGTATATGCAATATAATGTGACTAGCTTTATCGGCCCAGAAACGCATTTAGATAACTATGAGATGATTTACTCATGCTTGCAAGATCATTTTATGGGCAAGCTGATGGGGTTAGCCATGGGCATGGCGCCTTGTTATACGCTCCATTCTCAAGTGACCATTGAAGGCCAAAAAATGGCTACTGAGCTACTAACAGCCGCTGGCGCTAACTTTTTTATGGATGTATACCTTGGTACCGACCGCATGCTAGCTTACTTTGACACTGGCGGCCATGACGACCAAACCTTGCGTGAAACTTATAATTTACGGCCTGCCCCTGAATTTTTAGCATGGGCGATTTCACGCGGTATTTTTATTGAAGATGCCGATGGCAACGTGTAACGTGTTGCCAATTGGGGTAACCTTAAAATATTTTGTACCGCAGAAGGTAAGTTTCAAGAAAGCGAGTTTCAACGCTTACATGAGTCTGTACCTGCGATTTATGGTTTTGAGAATGCAGGCGCAAGGCCATCAAACCGTGTTGCTCGTTTAATGAAAGCGAACCAGGCAATTGGCCGAGAAGCGATTTATGCTGATTTACGGCCTGCTGAAATTGGCGATGTTACTTTGCGAGAGTTACATACTGCCGCCAACAATAAAAGTGAGCATTTAAATGACTCTGCCCTTGGCGCGATGTTGGCTGATAGCGTTTTAAAAACTTTAAAAGCTGAGTATAACGATGTGCAGATTGTCATCTCCGATGGTTTAAGTGCAGAAGCGATTAACCATAATATTCCCAACCTGCTGCCTGTGTTACTTGATGGCTTAAACAGCCGAAAACTCAATATAGGTCAGCCGATTTTAGCGCCGTTTGGTCGCGTGAAACTGGCTGAATCCATAGGCGATGTATTGGCTTCCCAGTTGATAGTCACCCTAATTGGCGAGAGCCCTGGCGGCGATACGCTAGCTTCGCGCAGCATGTCTGCCTACTTCGCATATCGACTTAACGAAAAAGCCACACAAAAAGCCGCAGCCGATTTTAGTGGCAACGCAGAAATACATTATGAATATAGCGTGTTATCAAATATCTACAGTGGTGGCTTGCCGTCAATTGAAGCTGGAAGTGTAATCGCAGAAAAAGTATTTGAAATTTTGCAGTATAAGACAGCTGGAAATCGATTAGAAAACCTAATGCAACAA
>JAYTHN010000056.1:0-1909 GCA_043732505.1 Methylotenera sp. | reverse complement strand
AGGTGCTCTGCTTTTTACGCTATGGTATGACATGCCTCACAGACCTACACGAGATGCCGATCTCTTAGGTTTTGGAAACAGTGACCTTAGATCCATTGAGAACGTATTTAGGGAAATCTCAAGCATCCAAGCAGATGATGGTATCTCTTTTGACCCAAGTTCGGTAGCGATGACTTTGTAAGATGGTGCAAAGATAATCATCTGGAGCCACGTATGAGTCGTCGTGGTAATTGTTATGATAATGCGGTTGCAGAATCCTTCTTTAGCAGTCTTAAGAAAGAGCATATCAAACGTAAGATTTACGTATCAAGGGAGGAAGCTAAATCAGAAATATTCGAATACATCGAAGTGTTTTACAATCGTAGACGTCGGCACAGTCATCTTAACCAACTGAGCCCGATGATATTTGAAAAGTTACAAAACAGAAACCTATGATATTCTGGGAAGTCAACGTTAGCCTACCGTTGATGTTCAACTTCCCCTTCTTTTTTATGTTCAACTTTATTTTTTTCTTCTTTCTCCAGGATGTTTTTACGCTGGGCTTGCTCTTCTTTCCCCATTAGTATTCTCTGTCTATCCTGCGGCTTATCAACGTAATGCTGGGCTTTGTCTAAGCTTTCTGTCAGCGGATGAGGCGTGAAATTTTTCGGTTGCATTTGAACTTGTTCTTCATGGTTATTTGACAAAACCATTCTGTGTAAGTCTTGTTTAGCGGGCATTTTTTGTTGCGGATTTTCACTATCCATAGGCCTAATTTGCACAGTAGAGCCGAGTCCGTTAGGTGGTTTACGTGCTGCAGATGGCTGTGCAGGCGCTGTTATTTGCGATCCAGCCTGTGAAAATATTACGGGTTGGTGACCGACCACATAGCCAGGAATAGCATGCGAGGATACTTGAACTGGAGCTTGAGTGTTAATCACTGGCTTCATCGCAGCAGCAAGATGAGCCTGCGCTGGAACAACAGTATTCATTGCTTGCCCATTAGCTGTTGCTGATGCAGGCGCGATGATGATCACATTAGTAATATTAGTGACAGTTGTGGTTCGGTTATTGACTATAGTATTGTTAGTTGTATTATTAGTGACACGCATACCAACATTTACAATTGGCGATGCACCTGTCACAACCGCTGGAGATGTGCCTATTGGGGCGGGCACAATTAATCCTGCCCGTGAACCTGGCGGAGCAGGAACAAAAACACCTTCAGGCCCGATTGGTCTTAATCCAGCACGAATGCCAGGGCTTATTATTGCCAGTGAAATATTTAAGTTAACCGATGGTGCAACAAATTTTACGCCTGGTGCTGCCCAAAAGCCATCAATGAAAACCACACTATTATTTCGGTGCTCATAGTAGGGATGCGTCCACTGGTAACCTGGCTGTGGCGGTGGGGCCCATCGGCCAGAATCCCAAATCCAGTTGCCTTCCCAAGCCCAATAGCCACCAGTCCAAACTGCCTCAGCATAAGGCGCTGGTGGCGGAAAATCGACTAACATAGGTGGAGGCGCCCAAGCAATTTTAATAGGCTCTGGTTGAACTAGCGCTGGCTCAACATAAACACTGGTTACAGGACCAGAGTAATGGTAATGCTGTAGCGATAGGGGCGCTTCAGTCACATAGACCGTTCTTGTGTGCTCAACTGTACAACCACTTAGTAGCAATACAAGAACACACAGTGATTTTTTCAACATAACTTTCCTTTTGTTCTTTGACTATTTACAACATCTTATGTTTGTTAACATGCTGTAATTAAGCCCATTCTTTAAGTTTAAAATGCAAGCTTTCATTTAATTATGCTGATCTACATCGTGAATAGCCTGTTCAGTTGCGCTAATGGAGGCATCAACATGTTCTGCTGAATGATGTTTAAAGTCTAGATTTTGTGGGTTATCGTCTTCACCGGCAAGAT
>JAYTHN010000055.1:0-1913 GCA_043732505.1 Methylotenera sp. | reverse complement strand
CGCCTGCTAGGCTTTTAGCCATCACGATAATATCTGGGATGACATCGTAATATTCAGTCGCAAATAATTTACCCGTGCGCGCGAAGCCAGATTGCACCTCATCCATGATTAGCAAAATTCCATGCTCATCACATTCTTTACGTAATGCTGTTATCAGGGCTGGAGGTGCTACATAAAAACCACCTTCGCCCTGCACATTCTCAATTATAATGGCGGCAATACGCTTTGGATCTACATCTGCCTTAAAAAGTGCATGCAGCGCATGAATTGAATCTTATACAGTCACGCCATGTAATTCAATAGGAAATGGAATGTGATAGACCTCAGATGGAAATGGCCCAAAGCCAACTTTATAAGGCACTACTTTGCCAGTGAGCGCGCAAGCCATCATCGTGCGGCCATGAAACCCGCCAGAAAATGCAATGATGCCTGGCTTGCCCGTACTCGCGCGGGCAATTTTAACGGCATTTTCTGCAGCCTCTGCGCCGCTAGAGAAGAAGCAAGTTTTTTTGGCGTGGTTACCTGGCGTCAGTTTGTTGATACGCTCGGCTAAGGTCACGTAGCTTTCATAGGCTAATACCTGATAGCAGGTATGCGTAAAGCGTGCGAGTTGCGCCTCTACCGCCGCGACTAATTTTGGGTGTCTGTGCCCAGTATTAAGTACTGCGATACCGCCAGCAAAATCGATATAGCGTTTACCTTCTACATCCCACACCTCAGAATTTAATGCTTTATCAATGAAAAATTTTACCATCACACCAATGCCGTGTGGTGTTGCGGCTAGACGCCTTTCATGAAGGTCTTGGTTGCTGATGAGTTTGACGGTGATTGTGTTCATTAATATATACTTCTGAATTTTGCTATATGTTTAGCTTATTTATAACGCACTTAATCAAGCTTAATCCAAGTGGTTTTAAGCTCAGTATATTTTTCTAACGCATGTAATGATTTATCGCGACCATTGCCAGACTGCTTGTAGCCACCAAACGGCACGGTGATATCATCTTCATCATAACTATTCACATGCACTGTACCTGCACGTAAAGCCCGCGCTACCGTATGAGCACGTGTAATGTCTTGTGTCCAAACTGCGGCGGCTAAGCCATAATCCGTGTCGTTAGCAATGGCGATGGCTTCTTCTTGCGTATCAAACATGATCACAGAAAGTACTGGCCCAAAAATCTCTTCACTTGCAATGGTCATGTCATTTGTCACATCTGCGAACACGGCTGGGCTGATATAAAAACCGCCTGTTTCATTCATCACGCGCTCACCGCCTGATAATAGTTTTGCGCCTTGTGTTTTGCCGCTGGCAATATATTTCAAAACATTTTCCATCTGCCCACAATCTACCATCGCACCCATCGTGGTGTTGACATCCAAAGGGTGACCAGGTTGGTACTCAGGCAAATGCTTAAGTAATTTTTTAACAAATGCATCTTTAATAGAGCGCTCTACCAACAAACGAGAAGGTGCATTGCAGTTTTCACCTTGATTATAAAAAATTGAGCTTGCTGAAACTGCAGCAGCTTTGTCCATATTTTTACAATCAGCAAAGATGATATTTGGTGATTTGCCACCTAACTCACACCAAGCGCGTTTAAGGTTGCTTTGCCCAGCCATGATTTGTATTTTTTTACCCACACCAGTAGAGCCAGTAAAGGCAATGCAATCTACATCCATGTGCATCGCTAGCGGTGTACCAGCCTCTGCACCAAAGCCAGGTAAAATGTTTAATACACCCGCAGGAATACCTGCCTCTAAAGCCAAGTCACCAAGCCTTAATGCAGTCAATGGTGATTTTTCCGAAGGCTTTAATATCACACTATTGCCAGTTACCAATGCAGGTGCAATTTTCCAGCAAGCCATTAAAATGGGGTAGTTCCACGGCACGATTGCGCCAACCACGCCTA
>JAYTHN010000054.1:0-1915 GCA_043732505.1 Methylotenera sp. | reverse complement strand
TCCGAACATGGCATTGGGTGGCATGACCCCAAGGCAAAAGTTAGTCTTAGCAGTTTAATTTCTACTTTTAGCTGCAATTAATAATGGGGGGATTACCGCAGGGCTCGCAAGGGTGTTTGACGGTATGGAGTTTGTGCATTACCTACGATACCGTCAATAATACCGTTAAAAGTGACGGTATGTAAAGAGGTGTTGTGAGGTGGTGAGAGACGTAAAAAAACCCCGAAGCTATAAACAACGGGGCTTTTAAAGGGTTTACGATACTTTGTGATACCCTGTGTTGGTGGTGAGAGAGGGACTTGAACCCTCGACCCCAGGATTATGAATCCTGTGCTCTAACCAACTGAGCTACATCACCGTTTAAACTTTTTTGCGTTAACATCAGCAAGGGCGCAATTCTATTGTTTTAGCGCTGAATTGTCAAAGTTACTTTGCGTTTTATTCATTAAAAGTGGCTAAGCTAAATATTGAATCCTATAGAATTAAACATTAAACCTAAAGTGCATCACATCGCCATCTTGCACAATGTATTCTTTGCCTTCTAAACGCATTTTCCCAGCTTCTTTTGAGCCTTGTTCGCCTTTGTTTTTTACGTATTCATCGTATTGAATGACTTCAGCGCGAATAAAGCCACGTTCAAAGTCTGTGTGAATCACACCTGCGGCCTGTGGTGCTGTGGCGCCTTTTTTAAAAGTCCATGCACGTACTTCTTGCACGCCAGCGGTGAAGTAGGTTTGTAGGCCTAATAAGTTGTAGGCCGCACGAATCACGCGGTTTAAACCAGGCTCATCTTGGCCTAGTTCGCATAAAAATAAGCTTTTATCTTCGTCATCAAGTTCAGAAATTTCAGCTTCAATTTTTGCGCAAATACAGACGACAGGGGCATTTTCGACTTTACCTAGCGCGACTACTTTGTCTAGTAAGGAGTTATTTTCAAAACCAGTTTCATCTACGTTGGCTAAATACATCACAGGTTTTACAGTAATTAGGCATAGCGGTTTTAAAATTTGCAATTCGTCGTCATCTAAGTTTAAAGTGCGCACGGCTTTTGCTTGATCTAAACATGGCAATACTTTTTCTAATACCGCCATTAAAGCAATGGCATCTTTATCGCCGCTTTTAGCTTTTTTGCCTTCGCGTTGCATGGTTTTCTCAACGGTTTCCATATCAGCAAGCGCTAGTTCTGTATTAATCACTTCAATGTCAGACATTGGGTCGATTTTGTTAGCCACATGAATCACATTGCCATCTTCAAAGCAGCGTACTACGTGCGCAATTGCATCCGTTTCGCGGATGTTGGCTAAGAATTTATTGCCTAAGCCTTCACCTTTTGAAGCGCCAGCGACTAAGCCTGCAATATCTACAATCTCAACAATAGCGGGCTGCACTTTTTGCGGCTTTACAATATCAATGAGTGGCTGCAAGCGCATATCTGGCACTTCTACAATGCCAACGTTAGGCTCAATCGTACAGAATGGATAATTTTCTGCCGCAATACCCGCTTTGGTAATGGCGTTAAAAAGAGTAGATTTTCCTACGTTAGGTAAGCCAACAATTCCACATTTCATTTATATTCTCTATTAATTACTTGATATTATTTTTTGGTATGCAACTTTAACATCGCACTTTCAAAATCACCGCTTAGTAACTGCGGTAAAATATTTACACTGTCATCAATACATCGACTGATTGCCATTTGTTCATCTTTTAACGGTGCTTTGAGTACAAAATTAATCACTTCGTTGCGGTCACCTGGGTGACCGATGCCTAAGCGCAAACGCCAAAAGTCAGGCGTACCGAGTGCGGCTGTGATGTCTTTTAAGCCATTATGTCCGCCATGCCCGCCACCTTTTTTAAGTTTGGCGGTTGCAGGTGGTAAATCTAATTCATCATGAACGACTAAAATCTGCGCAGG
>JAYTHN010000053.1:0-6648 GCA_043732505.1 Methylotenera sp. | reverse complement strand
GGTGATTTTTTCAAACCAATGCCAAAATTGATTCCATACATATTCAATACTTTGCCAGACTAATTTCATTGTACTTTTTTCCACTCATTGACATGGCTAGTTGATACACCCGTTTTGTAAGCACTTTCTTACAACTAAATCAGATTATAACTTCTTAATCGAAATTCAATAGCTCAATAAAATATATTGATAGTTCAAAAGCTTATATCAATAAGCATTATTTGAATTTCATTAAACAAAGGTTAGACATCTAAGGGGAAAAGTCATGCTTTATTATGCAATCGTATTTTTCATAATTGCACTCGTTGCGGGTTTATTAGGCTTTAAAGGTGTGGAATCTGGCGCAACTAAAATCGCTAAAATATTCTTTTTTATATTTATTGTATTAGCAGTGCTTGTAGTGCTTGCGACAGTATTAGGCATTAGCTTATTTGCTTAATTTATAGCGCGTGTAAGCGATTTCTTACAACAGAATCAGAAAATAGCTGCTAATCGCAATTAAAGCTTCAAGCTACATTGTGAATCGTGTATTTATCATTAATATTGAATCTTAAAAAGGAATCCAACATGCTTCATTACACCGTTGTATTTTTTATTATAGCAATTATCGCAGCTGTATTTGGTTTTGGCGGAATTGCTGCAGGGGCAGCTGGAATTGCAAAAATCTTATTTTTTGTATTTTTAGCGATGACAATTATTTCATTCTTACTAGGCAGTAAACGCTAGCCTTTATTCATAGCTGGCTTGTTAGTTATGGTAACAAGCAGGAGCAAAACTTAGTTACATTTAATTTTTTATAAGGATCACATCATGTTTAACATTAATAAAACACCAGAAAATACAACTGCAGAAATAAAAGAAAACCTTTCACAATTTGTGGACAACACTAAAGACACCATTAATGAAGTGGCTAACGATGTGAAAGCGTCAGCAGCTAACTTAAGTGATAAAGTACAAGAGAAAAGCAAAGATTCCAAAGAAGAAGCTTATAATTTAGTAGATAGTTTGAAAGCATTATTGGCACAATATACTGATGGTTCTAAAGCCAATGAATTCAAAAATCAGCTAGTTGATAAAGCTATTGAGTTCAAGGGTGTAGTGCAAGACGGAGTCACTAATGCATACGAATCTGGCAAAGAACGTACTGTACAAACTGTGCAAGATAAACCAATTTTAAGTTTAGCAGTTGCATTAGGTGCAGGCATCTTGGTCGGTTATATTTTAGGTACTAAACAATCTTCAAAGTAAAATAACTATAACAATCAACCAAGCCGAATAATGGAAAAATCACCATGTGGAAAACTGTAATTAAATTACTTGTTGTCATGTTTTTGCGTAACCGTATGAGTCACGTTACTACTGATTTAAGCAATCAATTTGGAACAGTTAAAGAAAACTTAGCAATAATGGTTGAGAGTCGCGCTAAGATTTTTAAACAAAACTTTAATAGCGATTTGCAGCGCATGATGAATAGTTTTTTTGGTTATATGTTGATATTACTAGCAGCGGCTTGTTCTGGTTTAACTGGAATACTGTGGCTAGTAGCTTCCGCTTGGAACAGCCCAAATCGCGATACAATTTTAGGAACAGCAATGATTTTACCCATATTAATTGCAATTGTTATTTTTGCTTTCATCCGTTACTCGTGGAAAAAAGAACCCTTATTAAGTCGCTCAATGAAACAAGTTGAAATCGATTGGCTAGTATTTAGAGGCGGCTTAGATGGCACAGCTGATACTTCTGAAGAAGCCAATAAATAACATTTGAGAGACTTATGTGTAAATAATTTTCTAACGCCAAATCCTGTGTTCTAATGATAAATTAAATTAAAATAATAGAATGATCAAGGTAAGTCATGAAAAAGATTTTATTAGTAGATGATCACAGCATTGTGCGCCAAGGTCTTAGAAACCTAATTGAATTAGAAGCTGATTTAGAAGTAGCAGGTGAAGCTTCTTCAGGCGTCGAAGCAATAGCCCTCGTACGCAAGAATAGTTATAACATCGTAGTATTAGATATTTCTATGCCAGATAAAAATGGTGTCGACACCCTTCACGATTTAAAACATATTTCCCCAGATTTACCTATATTGATTTTAAGTGGGTATGCTGAAGCGCAATATGCGCTTAATTTGATTCGCAGTGGTTGCAAAGGCTACTTGTCTAAAGATGCAGACTCAGATGAAATTATCAAAGCCATTAGAACCATCGCTAATGGAAAGCGTTATATCTCAGCAGAACTTGCGGAGCTTATGACGGACCAACTGGCACATCCATCAGAAAAAAAATTGCATGAGGCACTTTCAGACAGAGAGTTTCAAGTATTTTTTAAACTTGCAGGTGGATTAAGTCCAACAGATATCGCTACTGAATTAAATATCAGTATAAAAACTGTGAGTACTTATAGAACAAGAATATTAGAAAAAATGAGTCTCAAAACTAATGCAGATCTAACTTACTATGCCATTAAAAATGAGTTGATTTCGTAATGATGCAAGCAATAACAGCCTTGTGGGCTAATGTAGGACGAAGCCTGATATTTTTCTGTTTTGCAATCAAATATACTCTCCATATATTCAACAAATTCCGTAAAGAAATAGCGTAAAAAATGTCGGCATCACAGTTCAGTCCAACTTTTATACTTCAATCCGAAGATTCGATACCAATGAAAGTATTATTGGTTGAGGATTCAGTGTTGATTCGTGACGCGCTCATAGAAATACTAAGTGGCGCGAAAAATTTGACTGTCGATGGCACAGCAGCAACGCAAAATAGCGCATTAGCACTGCTTGATAAGCAGCAATTTGACATGTTGTTGCTAGACATAGAATTAGCAGAAGGCAATGGTTTTGAAGTAATTAAGCACACACAAAAACAAGGTTACCCGTTTAAAGCACCTGTTTTAATTATGCTGACTAATCACGCTAATCCACAGTATCGTAAACTTGCTAAGGATTTAGGTGTGAAATATTTCTTTGATAAATCTTTGGATTTCGATTTAGCCATTGAAACTATAGAGCACGAAGCAGCGTTGTTTTCTAATACAGCGCATTAAGTTTATGGCGTTAGTTAAATAAATACAAAAATTTGATCATTATATGCACTTACAAAAAATGAGCTGGAGATTGGCTACCAGAATATTTGTATTTGCATGGTTTTTTATTGGTGGTATGACACACTTTGCAATACCAGAACCATTTTTACGCATTATGCCTCCGTATATTCCATTTCCTCTTGCTTGTGTTTATGTCAGTGGCGCATTTGAGTTACTAGGTGCGTTTGGCATATGGTTTAAGCCTACACGTAGCTTAGCAGGCTTTGGTTTGATGTTATTGACAGCCATTGTGACATTGGCAAATATACAAATGTATCAGCATCCAGAAGTGTTTCCGAGCATTCCAGAATGGTTATTATTGGTTCGCTTTCCAATACAAGCTGCGTTAATATGGCTTATTTGGTGGTCTACACGCCAAGATTCAAATCAACTTTTTAAGTAGATTTTAATTAAAAAAGTTGATAGTCCAGAGTGTTTTGCCAAAACACCAAAACCATATTTACTTGATCGCAGTTAATTGATAACCTGCTTCTTTCAATCTGGCAATCAACCCACCTTTACCAGCTAAGTGTGAAGCGCCTACTGCAACAAACACATTCTTATTGGTAGCTTCATCCACAATTCGTTGCGCCATCACCACATTACGTTCATCAAGCAACTTAGTACGCATTTTTGCCCAAAGCGCAGGTGGTAACATACCGCCTGTTATTTTATCGTCTAGCATCGCTACTTTTTCGCTATCGCCCGCTAAATAAGCGGCTAATAGCTTCTCAAAATCACGTTCTTTTTGCGCTTGTGAACGTTTTAATACCGCACGCAACATAATAAGCTGCTCATCACGGCTAAAATTATCCATCACACCAAAATGCTCTTGGGTATCTTCAATACCTATCACTTCTTTGCCTAAATCTTCAGATTTGCTCATGAGTAGATTATCTTGGGCAAATGGTGTTAACGGCTTAGGTGAATCAAACACAACCGCTAATAACCACGGCTTCATATGCGTAGCTGCATCTCGATGCATGGTGTGGAACTCAGCGAGCTGAAACACTTTATCTAATTCTTTTTCAGTGAGTATCGTTTTTAAATCTCCATCTTGCATCATGAATACACTAGGGTCATTAGGCGCTAATGTTTCCATCATAAAGACATCTACAGATTGTAGGGCGTTATTCACGGCAGGTGAAAAGTCCGTGACACGGTTATCGTCTGTGTGTATTGTGCCAAATAGATAACTAGTTTTGCCGGCAGGCGACTCGACTTTCCAAAAAAGCCCTTGCTCAGCAAAAACATTACCGCTAAGCGCTGCTAAGAAGGTAAATGCAACTAGATTTTTAAATAAGGTTTGCAGAATTAAAGCCATAAATACCTTAAGAGAAAGATGAATGTAGATTATGCAAACATCCCCTCTTTAGGAATATTTGCGTTTGTTTTCTGACACGCGTCTCGGCCTAATAGTTCGCTCCAGCTGTTCACCACGCACAGTAGTCACAGTCTTGCTTGAAAGCGGCTGCCAAGCTGGAATTAAATGTTGCCTACCATTACCAATTAAATCAGCACGACCCATTTTTTTCAAAGCCTCACGCAGCATTGGCCAGTTATTAGGATCGTGATAGCGGATAAAAGCCTTGTGCAGTTTACGCACATTACCCGCTTTAGGAATCGGCACATCATCAGAATCTACCGTCACTTTACGTAATGGATTTTTGCCAGAATGATACATCGCAGTAGCCATTGCCATAGGCGTGGGAGTAAAGGTTTGTACTTGATCAAGCTTAAAGTCATACTTTCTCAGCCAGAGCGCTAAGTTCAGCATGTCATCATCAGTTGTACCTGGATGCGCGGCAATAAAATAGGGAATCAAATACTGCTTCTTACCTGCTTCAGCACTGAATTTTTCAAACATTACTTTGAATTCCTCATAAGCGCCCATACCTGGCTTCATCATCTTACTTAACACGTTTTCTTCACTGTGTTCAGGCGCGATTTTTAAGTAGCCACCGACGTGATGCTGTACGAGTTCTTTCACATATTCTGGCGATTTCACAGCAAGGTCGTAACGTAAACCAGAACCAATTAGAATCTTCTTCACACCTTTAATCGCCCGTGCTTTGCGGTATAACTGAATCAAGGCACTGTGGTCAGTATTTAAGTTCTCACAAATGCCCGGGTAAACGCATGAAAGTTTACGACAAGACTTTTCAATCTTCTCGCTCTTACAAGCAATGCGGTACATATTGGCCGTTGGCCCGCCAAGGTCTGAAATTACGCCCGTAAAGCCTTCTACTTTGTCGCGAATCTCTTCTACTTCTTTGAGGATACTTTCTTCAGAACGGCTTTGAATAATGCGGCCTTCATGCTCAGTAATACTACAGAAAGTACATCCACCAAAACAGCCTCGCATGATATTTACACTGAAACGTATCATTTCCCAAGCAGGGATTTTTGCATTTTTGTAAACTGGGTGTGGCTTACGCGCATACGGCATGTCATATACGTAATCCATCTCTTTAGTGGTGAGCGGAATCGGTGGTGGATTCAGCCACACTTCTCTATCGCCATGTTTTTGTACCAAAGCACGGGCATTGCCCGGATTCGCTTCCAAATGCAGGACCCGTGAAGCATGTGCATATAACACAGGGTATTGCGCTACAGCTTCATAATCGGGCAAACGCACGACTTGCTTATCTCTGTCCGCTTTAGGCTTACGTATAATTTCAATTGCTTTAGTGCCTTCTGGCAGCACAGACTTAGCTTGACTATCTTCTGTAGCACAGCTGGCATCAGCTTTGCCCATTTTCATTTCATATGGGTCAATGGCTTTATCCACAGCACCTGGGCGGTCTAACTTGGTACTTTCAATCTCGCTCCAACCTTCTGGAATTTTTTTACGTAAAAAAGCAGTACCGCGAATATCTTGAATCTCTGAAACTTTTTCACCTTTAGCGATACGGTGACTTAACTCGATCAAAGCGCGTTCTGCATTACCGTAAAGCAAAATATCGGCTTTAGAATCTACTAAAATACTGCGACGCACTTTATCTGACCAGTAATCATAATGCGCAATACGGCGCAAGCTAGCTTCAATACTACCGATCACTAATGGCACATCTGAATACGCCTCGCGACATCGTTGTGAATAAACCAAGACTGCACGATCAGGGCGTTTATTCGGCGCGGCATCTGGTGTATATGCATCATCACTGCGAATTTTTCTATCCGCTGTATAGCGGTTGACCATGCTATCCATATTGCCAGAAGTAACACCGAAATATAGATTTGGTTTGCCTAGCGCTTTAAACGCGCTGGCGTTTTGCCAATCAGGCTGCGCAATAATACCTACGCGGAAACCTTGCGCTTCAAGCAAGCGCCCTACTAAGGCCATGCCAAAGCTGGGGTGATCAATATAGCAATCGCCCGTGATTAAAATAATGTCGCAACTATCCCAGCCCAGCACATCCATTTCGGCGCGAGACATAGGTAACATAGGTGCTGCGCCAAACCGTTTCGCCCAGTAAGGACGATAGGTATAGATAGGCTTTGCTAGCATAGTTAAGTATTGTTCCACAGCGACTTATTACTTATATATTAAAA
>JAYTHN010000052.1:0-6662 GCA_043732505.1 Methylotenera sp. | reverse complement strand
AGTCGATGCATTGCCACGCATAGCACCACTTAGGTTAGGTGCTGGATTACATTATCAAAGAAATAGCTTTGGCGCTAGAGTAGATGTGCTACATGCATTTGAGCAAAATCGCACCGCCGCAAATGAACTAGCGACGGATGGTTATACAGATTTAAGCGCATTAGTTAGCTACAAACTACCAACCAAGTTAAATATAGAAGTATTTGCAAAAGCAAATAACTTGCTGAATCAAGATATTAGAGACCATGCTTCATTTTTGAAAGATATTTCACCTCAGGGCGAGCGATCTATATTAATTGGGTTACGTAGTGATTTTTAACTGAAGGCATCAATGCAAGCAATAGATTATAGCTAGCTTTATGGCTAATTACTCACAATAATTATTTTAGGGTTAACATAATGATATTGTCAACCTATTAATATCAATACCCAAACAACTGCAACAATCGATAAGGCCAAAAATACTGCCGCGCTACCAATATCTTTAGCACGCTTAGCCAATGCATGATGCTCTGTTGAGGTATGATCGACAGCAGCCTCAATTGCAGAATTTAATAGCTCGACAATTAATACCAGCAATACGCTAGCAATCATCAAAGCCTTTTCAATCGGGCTTTTTCCTAAATAAAATGCCAATGGAATGAGGATAATCGCTAAAAATACCTCTTGCCGAAAAGCATCTTCATGCTTAAAAGCCGCTTTAAAACCTTCTAACGAATAACCAAAAGCATTCATTAGCCGGGGAAGACCGGTTTTTCCTTTAAAAGGGCTTTCTATAGTAGATTGTGAGTTTTGATTTTCTGGTATCTGCATCGCGGGCTTTCTAACTATTTGGGGTAAATTTTAGATTAGTTTAATTTACACTAACCATTTTAACATGCGCTATCATTATGTTTTAAGCATCATCCAATAAGTTAAACCATTAAGCAAATTAAAGAAGATAAATATGGCACGCACAGTAAATTGTATTAAATTAGGCAAAGAAGCAGACGGTATGGACTTTCCTCCTTACCCAGGCGAGCTTGGCAAACGCATTTATTTAAGCGTCTCAAAAGACGCTTGGGCAATATGGCTCAAACAACAAACCATGCTGGTGAATGAAAACCGCCTTAGTTTAGCCGACCCCGCTGCACGTAAATATTTAACAGAGCAAACTGAAAAATACTTTTTTGGTGATGGCGCTGATGTTGCTACCGGCTATGTACCAGAGAAAATGTAGTTAAAAACGCTATTTAAAAATAGGAGATTAAGTTAGAACCCATTCGGGCCATATATAGATAATATTATTATGATTAAAATTTGCAATACATTTACATTAATTTACGAATCGATTTATTAAACGATTTTTTAGATTGACGTATTAATGAAAAGCCGATGATACAAAATATTATTTAAGGGTAAGATTTATGGTTATTGAAGGAAGGCTTCCAGTTGAGAATGTAGATGGCTTTACAATGAATGCTGAAAAAGCGAATATTTTTGGTCAATCATTGAATAGCTCATATGTAAATGCAACACCTTTCCCTCACATCGCCATTGATAATTTTTTGCCGGATGAAGTCGCAGAGTTAGCTTTAGCTAACTTCCCTGCGGCCTTAGTTAAGGATGAATCTAGGTACGAAATTGGTTACTACGGCCATCATAAACGCCAAATTCCACCTGCAAACTGTGATAAATCTATTAGAGATTTATTTGCATTCTTTAACTCCGCACCAATGCTCAAATTTTTAGAAGGCTTGACAGGCATTAATAGATTGCTGCCAGATCCCTACTATTTTGGCGGTGGTTATCATGAGACTTCTCGTGGCGGATTGCTAGGTATTCATGCTGATTTTCAACTTAGCCAAGTACTGAATATGCGTAGAAGAGTCAATATTATTATCTATTTAAATAAAGATTGGAAAGAAGAGTGGGGGGGTGGCTTAGAGTTGTGGGATAAATCAATGCAATTTAACGTCCACACCATTTTACCTATTTTTAATAGATGTGCGATATTCAACACGAACCATGATACATTTCACGGTCATCCTAATGCACTAAATTGCCCAGAAACTAACACCAGAAAATCCATGGCACTTTACTACTATACGGCATCAGAAAGCATTTTAGATGAAGTACCAAGACATGCTAATATTTTCAAAACAAGGCCAGGTGATACTAAAGAACTAAGAGTTAAAGTAATGAAAGAAACCATAGATACTTATCTTTACGACTGGTTGCCTCCAATATTATCAAGGAGAATAAACCCTACTAGAAAAGCATGGAAGCGATTAAGAGCAGCGATTCTGCGGAGAAAGTAATCACTATTACAAAAACAAAAAGCGCCTACCAATGCTTTTTTTGTTACTTACAATATAAAACTTACAGAGTCTCACGCTCCATATCTTCTACTGAGATATGACGTACATCTTTACCTTTAACCATGTATACCACATATTCTGCGATATTTTTCGCATGGTCTCCAATACGTTCAATGGCTTTTGCCACAAACAGTACTTCCAATGACATTGAAATAGTGCGCGGGTCTTCTAACATAAAGGTAATAAGTTGACGCATCGCGGCACGGAAATGTTCATCTACTTGCTCGTCCTGTCTAGCGACCTCTACTGTTTTACTCACATCTAAACGCGCAAAACCATCTAATGCTGTACGTAACATTTCACGAACCAATGCAACCATCGCTTTAATTTCGTTAAAGCGTGGCTTATACATACGGTCTTCATCAAATATTTTTTGCGCAGTGCGTGCAATTTTAGTCGCTTCATCGCCAATGCGCTCAAGGTCTGTAATAGTTTTCACCATCATCATCACCATGCGTAAATCACCTGCAGCAGGTTGACGACGCGCAATAATGTGACTGCAGTCTTCATCAATTTGCACTTCTAAAGCATTTACACGGCGGTCGTTCTCCATCACTTCTTTGGCAAGTTTGGGGTCTAATTTTACCAATGCATCTAACGCGCTTACAATTTGTTGCTCTACTAAGCCGCCCATTTCAAGTACCTTTGCACGTACTGCTTCTAGTTCAGCATCGTACTGCTTAGAGGTGTGTTCAGTTTGCATGTTACTTCCTTAGTTTTTACTAATTACAGCATTTGCTGATTACATTATTTTACTCGTTGATGATAATAGGCAAATATGACAACAATATTTCAATAATTACATCAGCTAGGTATTGTTGCCATTATTTTCACAAGCTTACTATTTGTAGGTTTTAACGCCATCTGCGGTTGCTAACAATAATATATTTGCTGGTCTTGCGGCAAATAAACCATTAGTGACTACGCCAACTATTTGATTGATTTTCGCTTCCATTGCTATCGGATCAGTAATCGTTAGGCCAAACACATCCAAAATCACATTACCATTATCTGTTGTAAAGTCACGCAATTTTGGTTGGCCACCTAATTTTACCAACTCTCTCGCAACATAACTCTTAGCCATCGGTAGCACTTCTATCGGTAGTGGAAACTTGCCTAGTGTCGGTACTAATTTACTGACATCGCAAATACAGATGAATTGTTTAGCTACGGCTGCCACGATTTTTTCACGTGTTAATGCCCCACCACCACCTTTGATCATGTGCATGTGCTCGGTGATTTCATCAGCACCATCTACGTAAATATCCATGCCATCAACGCTGTTCAGGTCAAACACTTCAATACCATGGCCGCGTAAACGCTGTGCTGTGGCTTCAGAGCTTGCTACGGCACCATCAATTTTATGTTTTACTTTTGCCAGTTCTTCAATAAAAAAATTGGCAGTCGAGCCTGTGCCCACACCAATAATGCCACTTTTTACATATTCAACCGCTGCTTTTGCTACTTGTTGCTTTAATTCGTCTTGCGATAAATTTTGTTCATCTCTTAGCATTTTAGTTAAATCCCAATTTTTTCTTTATAATTGCGTACATCTAATACTATAACACTGCATGGCAATGAATGAAAATTGCCAAAGTAGCCTAATCTCAAACATGAATAACGCATCATTATCAATAAACGATTATTTAAGCAAAATCCAAAACTCACGTGTTTACGATGTCGCAAAAATAACGCCGCTAGAGTTTCAGACTAGCTTGTCTAAACGCATAAAAAATAATGTTTTATTAAAACGTGAAGACATGCAATCTGTATTTTCGTTTAAATTACGTGGTGCTTATAACAAAATGGTCAATTTGCCTGCGGGTATACTTGCAAAAGGGGTAATAGCGGCTTCGGCTGGCAACCATGCACAGGGTGTTGCTTTGGCTGCACAAAAGCTCCATTGTCGTGCAGTCATCGTAATGCCTACTACTACCCCGCTCATTAAAATCAATGCTGTTAAAAGTCGTGGTGCTGAAGTGGTTTTGTTTGGTGATAGCTATTCGGACGCTTACGCGCACGCGCTAAAGCTAAAGCAAGTTGAAGGCCTTACTTTTGTACATCCATACGACGATCCAGATGTGATTGCAGGTCAAGGTACCATTGGAATGGAAATTTTAAATGCTTATCCAGAACCTATTCATGCAATATTTTGTTGCGTAGGCGGCGGCGGCTTACTTGCGGGTATTGCTGCTTATGTAAAAGCTACACGACCTGAAATCAAAATAATTGGGGTTGAGGCAAAAGATGCAGAAGCAATGACAGAGTCGCTCAAACTTGGCAAACGTGTGATGTTAGACCAAGTAGGTCTTTTTGCCGATGGCGCTGCAGTGAAACAAGTGGGTGAGCATACGTTTGCTTTATGTCAGCAATATGTAGATGAAATGATCGTGGTTGATAACGATGCGATTTGTGCTGCTATTAAAGATGTATTTGAAGATACCCGTAGCATTTTGGAGCCCGCTGGCGCACTAGCGACTGCTGGTATTAAGGAGTATGCGAAACGCAATAGTTTACAAGGCGAAACCTTGATTGGCATCGCTTCTGGCGCGAATATGAACTTTGATCGTTTACGCTTTATTGCAGAACGCGCTGAAATTGGTGAGAAGCGCGAAGCCGTGTTAGCAGTAACGATTCCTGAAAAACCAGGCGCATTTAAAACATTCTGTCGCTTGCTGGGTGACCGCAATATTACTGAGTTTAACTATCGTTATTCTGACCCTAAAAACGCACATATTTTTGTAGGGGTGGCGATTGCTCATCCTGCAGAATCTGAAAAGTTAGTCAGCTCGCTTCAAGCGCAAGGCTTACCTACCATTGATTTAACCGATAACGAAGTGGCGAAATTGCATTTACGTCACTTAGTAGGCGGACATGCGCCACAAGCGAAAAATGAGATGGTATTTAGATTCGAGTTTCCTGAAAAACCTGGCGCGTTAATGAAGTTTTTAGATACGATGGGCCATGATTGGAATATCAGTTTATTTCATTACCGCAATCATGGTGCAGACTTTGGACGCGTGTTAGTTGGTATGCAAGTGCCGCCATCAGATACTGTTGCATTTAAAGATTTTTTAGACAATCTTGGTTATCCACATTGGGATGAAACCAATAATCCAGCTTATCAATTATTTTTAGGTTAGTTGCGTCTATACAACCATATTGGTGGTTGCATACAGCCAATTATTACCTTGCGAAACATAACCTATTGTTTTTAATTAATTAAATTTAAAGAATGATTCTTGCATATTATTAACACTAATGTTCAGGACAGTACATTTGATTGAACCTAAGTATATTTAATGTGCCGTATATTTAAGATCAACAAATTATTAGGGAGAAATAAAGAATGAAGTTTACACATTTAATGATTGCAGCTGCTGTGAGCATGACGCTTGGTATCAACGCTAACGCTGCTGATCGCGGCAAAGCATATGTTTCTAACCAAGATGGTGGAGTATCAGTCATCGATTTGAATATATTGACTTCTGTAGCAGATATTGACGTAAAAGCTGAAGGCCCACGTGGTTTAGCCGTCACTGACGATGGTAAATTTTTGATAGTGGCTACGCGTGAAAATGGCAGTGTTTCTATTATTGATACCGCAACTAATGAAGTTGTTAAACAAATTCAAGTAGGTAAAAATCCTGAGTTTGTGCGCGTACGTGGCAATTTTGTTTTTGTGTCTTATGAGCCCAGCGCTAAAGCTGGTCCACCTCCAACACCAGGGTCAGATGCTGCTAAGGCCGCAGAAAAAGAAAATGAAGATGACGACCAAGTGCCAGCCCGCATAGGAATTATTGATTTAAAACTAGGCAAAAAAGTGCGTGAAATCATTGGTGGCCCAGAAACTGAAGGTGTTGAATTCAGTAAAGATGGCAAACAGTTAATTATTACGAATGAAGCTGATAATAGTGTGACCGTACACAACCTAAAAACAGGTAAATTATTAAAAACTATCAAAACACATGAGTACGGTGACCGCCCACGCGGCATCAAAGTATCGCCAGATGGTAAAACTTATTTGGCCACCTTGGAATTCGGTAATAAATTTATCGTGATGGATAAAAACTTTAAAGTACTACGTGCTGTAGATACTGGGGTAGCACCCTATGGCATTGCTTACGACCGTAAAGGTGAGCGCATTTTTGTGGCTGCAAACAAAGCTAAAACATTAGAAGTTTATGATGCCAAAACGTATGTGAAAATTAAAGATATTCCGACTGGCAATCGTTGCTGGCACTTTACATTTACGCCAGACGAAAAAGAAGTATTGTTGGCATGCGGTAAATCAAATTCGGT
>JAYTHN010000051.1:0-1926 GCA_043732505.1 Methylotenera sp. | reverse complement strand
CACGCTTGCAACATCAAACTTGGGCGTTTTATTGTATTTACCTACATTTGGCTACCGTTTATGATATTGCCGATACAGGCTGTACTAGAGCGCGTGCCAAGTAATTTATTGCAAGCTTCAGCAGATTTAGGAACGAAACCTGCACAAACGTTTCGCAAAATATTATTTCCGCTGGTGTTTCTAGGTGTGGTTGCAGGCTCTATTTTTACTTTCTCACTGACATTGGGTGATTATATTATTCCGCAATTGGTTGGCCCTAGCAGCTTATTTATTGGCACGATGGTTTATACCATGCAAGGCTCAGTTGGCAATATCCCACTTGCGGCTGCGTTTACGGTAGTGCCGATTATTTTGGTTAGTACTTATCTGGCGATGGCTAAACGTGCAGGTGCATTTGATGCGCTTTAAGTGCAAAGCTAGTAATACCTCAATGGCACCAGCACCGCTTTGGCTGAAAATATTAGCGTATGGCGGGTTAGTATTTTTACACTTCCCGATTGCTGTTATTTTGCTTAATGCCTTTTTAACTAGCGACGGAACCTTAAGTGCAAATGCTTCGTGGTTATCACATTTCACGCTCCATTGGTTTAGCGTCCCTTTTGCACGTGAAGATGTCATTTCTGCGCTATTGCTATCACTCAAAGTCGCTAGCATGTCTTCATTACTGGCAATCATCATGGACGTGATGGCTGAAGCCGCAATATATAAACGCAATTTTTTTTGGCAAAGAAGCTATTACCACGATGTTGATTTTGCCGATTGCCTTACCCGGTATCATTATTGGTATCGCGTAGCTATCTGCCATGAGTATGTTAGAAATTTCGCCAAACATTTGGAGTATTGTCGTGAGTCATGCCACGTTTTGCGTAGTGATGATCTATATCAATGTAATCGCTCGCTTTAGTCGCATGCCACATAACTTAGTAGAAGCCTCTATGGATTTAGGGGCAGATGGGTTCGCTACGTTTAGGTACATTGTATTGCCACAATTAGCGACTGCACTGCTGGCAGGCGCACTATTGGCGTTTGCACTTTCGTTCGATGAATTAATTGTCACGATATTTAAAGCTGGGTATGAGATCACCCTGCCCATCTGGCTACTTAACCAGCTTACGCGGCCGCGCGATGAGCCCATTACCAACGTGGTCGCCATGATGGTAATGCTCTTTACAGCACTTCCTATTATCGCGGCATATTATTTAACCCCACGGCACAGAAACACTAGAAGGTAGCGGCAAATGATGGCCGAATCAAAATGCTTGAGCTGCTAATGGAAGTGCCAAAAGATAGCGCGACACACGTGTCAATCAACGCTGTTTCGGCATGTACAAAACCTAATGAGCGCGTCTATTTATTAGGCTTAGACTTCGGCTCAACCACCAGCAGTGCCTTAGTAGCAAGCGCCACGCTAAGTCGTAGCAGCGCTAATGGCCTTATGGAATTTAGCGATACCGTCATTGAGTTTCGTTCAGAACCTGTATTTACAACATTTATTGGGCAAACGATTGATATCGCTAAAGTCACAGCGCTTATTCACAACTGGCTGCAACAAAGTGGTTTAGGAGATGCTAGCGCTTTAAATATTGGATCAGAGACTAGTCACTTAAACACCAGCATTATCTTCTCAGGCGGCAGCATCATCACTGGCTTATCTGCGCAGGCAGATAATGCAGCAGCACTTTCAAAAGTCATTCATCTTATTGTGGGCGATAGCGTCACCGCCACGGCAGATGACTCTTGTCTGGAATCATGGTTAGCCTTTACGGGTAGCTGCTCTACGCTTAGTCATTACCATATTGATAAACCTATTCTTAATTTAGATATTGGTGGCGGTACCACTAATGCGGCCTTGGGTATCAATGGCGATGTGTTAGAAACTGACTGCTATTTCATTGGCGCGCGCCATTTTCAGTTTGCTGTTGGAAG
>JAYTHN010000050.1:0-1937 GCA_043732505.1 Methylotenera sp. | reverse complement strand
CTTGCAACATTACCGCATATTCTGGTGAATATTGCCGACATAACACAAACAAACTTTTCACATTTGTACTGGCAGTTAAAGCAAATACCGAAAAACGGCTAGGATGTTGAGAAATAACATCTAAAGTATGCAAGCCAATCGTGCCTGTAGCACCTAGTATGGTCACTTGCTGTATTTTTTTCTGAATCAAAAGGTTGCGCCTTGCTATTGCACGTGAACAAAAAATGGTAGGTAAATATAGAACAGACTTAGTGCTAACGTTGGTATTAAACCATCCATTCTATCTAATACACCGCCGTGACCAGGAAGTAATTGACTGCTATCTTTGATATCAGCTTGACGCTTTAACAGTGACTCAAATAGGTCGCCAATAATACTCAACACTACAATTAACCAAAAACCGATTAAAAACCAGAAACTAAAGTGAAAGTAATAACAAACAAAACTGCCATAAATGCTCACTGCTACTAAGCCGCCAGCAACGCCTTCCCAAGTTTTTCCTGGACTGATTTCCGGAGCTAATTTATTACGACCAAATCGCTTCCCAGCAAAATAAGCAGCACTATCAGCAATGCTGACTGTAGCGATTATACTTAGCAGTAGCCATGGGCTTACAATGCGTAATTTAAATAATGCAACCCACGTAGATAACAAAAGTAATAATCCTAAAATTGCCAAACCAAATTGATGCTTGACTTTTTTTCGTGTAATTAACCATACAGGTGCAGCTAACACCCAAAAAATGGTGACAAGCGTCAGCAAGCCAAGTACAAATACATTATGATAATGTGCTAGCGAACTTGCAAATGGGATGCCGGATGTTAGGAAAATGGTGACACCTATGATTAAGGCTACTCCAACATAACAGTACATTTGCAGTTTGTTTAACTTGATTAAATTAGACCACTCCCAAGTTCCAATTAAAGTAACAGTAAGCATTGATAAAGCCCAAACTGTATTCGATGCTAAAAACAAAGCTATTAATAAGCACGTAGTAAGTATGATTGCAGTTATAACTCTAGTTTTAAGCATGAATTAGGATAAACTTTATTAGATAAATGTATAAAGTATGACAATGACTTTAACTGAATGTAGTATGCCAATATTGTTTTGAATAGTCTATTTTTTAACTGGACTGATTGAAGATTCCGTTAATTGTTCACTCGTGCGACCAAAGCGCCGTTGACGCTGTTGGTAAGATTGTATCGCCAGATTAAAGGCGGCTTCATTAAAGTCTGGCCACAAAGTTTCTGTGAAATAAAATTCAGTGTAAGCAAGCTGCCACAATAAAAAATTACTAATGCGATTTTCACCACCAGTGCGTATGAATAAGTCAGGCTCAGGCGCATAATTCATGGACAAATGGGGGGTTAGATGATCTTCTCGATAGAAGCCGGTGAGTTGTGGTGAAGCTAGTTGCATTTTATTCACGGCCTGCAGTATATCCCAGCGACCACCATAATTGGCTGCAATGGTAAGCACTAATCCAGTATTGTTTGCAGTGAGTTGAACAGATTCTTCAATTTTAGCTATTAGTGCAACATCAAAACGGCTACGATCACCAATCATGACCAGCTTGATATTATTTTGGTGCAACTTAGCAACCTCACGCTTCAAAGCATCCATGAATAAGCCCATTAAGAATGAGACCTCCTCATTGGGTCTGCGCCAATTTTCACTACTAAATGCAAAAAGCGTTAAAAAATCTACTTTTACCATTACACAATACTTAACTATATCTCTAACAGTATCAACACCACGTTTATGACCTGCAATCCTTGGTAAAAAACGTTTACGTGCCCAGCGCCCATTGCCGTCCATAATAACCGCAATATGTTTGGGGATTTCAGTAGTGGTAGGAACGCTTTCTGTAGCGCTAGTAAAAAAGCCCAATTAACACTCCAGTTGAGATGAACTAAATTTCAAACGTAGTTAGA
>JAYTHN010000049.1:0-1938 GCA_043732505.1 Methylotenera sp. | reverse complement strand
AGGCAGCTTTGGAGATGTTTCTGCCGCTCACTCTAGATTTACGAGAGACTATTTTGGCCGACTTATACCATTCAGTTTATTAGAACAGATTCAATCCAATGCCCAGATCCATCTTCTTGGGCGCACCAAACAAATGGCCATTAAATTAGCGCGTATAAGTAAGCAACATTCAATATTAGTTGCAAAGTCAATCGTTTAAACATGCCTAATTTTACGCTATCAATTAAACTTAATGTTATTCAAAATTAATATTTATACTGAAAGCCAGCAAAGAATATGATGGAATTCAAATCTGCCATGCTACCCATAAACCTAAAAGATGGCCTCTATCTAGACGCGAGTACAGCGCTCGATTTCGGTGAAGCACTTGTAGGCGAATATTGTTTTGCAGAACCTTTCCGCATATTGTTATTGATAATTTCTTACCTACTGAGTTTATTGAAAAACTACTCCAGAACTTTCTAGTAGAAAAGAAAGATAACGATAAAGTATATGAAAAAGGCTATGGCGGTTTACATAAAAGACAGATTTTTCCGAATGACTGTAATCAATACATACGAGATGCTTTTAATTTTTTTAATTCATCATCAATATAACGTTTTATAGAGGGTATTACTTCAATCAATGGCATGTTACCAGACCCTTATTTTACGGGAGGCGGTTTTCACGAGATTTTTAGTGGAGGCTTACTGGGCATACATTCAGATTTTAGAGTCAATGAAAATTTTCAGTTATTCAGAAGAGTCAATATGTTGATTTATTTGAATAAAGATTGGAAGGAAGAATATGGCGACAAGCTATATCTATGAGATTAATTCATAACAGACGTAATGCATACCATAACACCTGTATTTGAACGATGTGTTATTTTTAATACCCATGCCAAAAGCTTTCATGGTCATCCTGAACCACTTGCTACAACACACGAAATCACACGAAAATCTATAGCGCTCTATTATTACATCGCATTAGAAGTTAAAAATGAAGGTAAGTAAGCTGACCACACTTTATAAGCTGCTAGACCAAACGATAGTGCGCAGATAAAGTCAGAAGTTAAAAAATGGCAGTAAAACGCGACAAAAGAGCTTAAAAATATAGCAGGGAATAAAAAATGTTATTTCAAGCTTTATTCGCCAGCTAAAAATGAGGTTAAAACGAAGATCAGTCTCGTATTTAAGGCTGACAAATAAACTTATATCATAATTACATTAGGTTTATTGCACTCCAAATTAACCGCTAAAACAACCAATAGTGGTCTACTAACAAGGCTGCGAAGAGTAATGTTAAGTAAAGTATTGAATACTTAAAGGTGCGCTTGGCCAAATCATCAGAATACTTGCGATATAATCCAATAACATAAGCCATAAAAATGGCATCTAAAATAATGGCCGACACTAGGTAAATCAAGCCGCTCATACCCATGCCATAGGGCATCATAGTAACCGCTACCAAAATGATGGTGTACAACAGAATATGTAATAAGGTAAATGCCTCACCATGTGTAACAGGTAGCATCGGCATACCAACTTTTGCATACTCTTCACGTCTGTAAAGTGCCAACGCCCAGAAATGCGGGGGAGTCCATGCGAATATAATCAAGAACATGATTAATGACTCTGGAGCAACAGCATTATTTACTGCGGCCCAACCTAGTATTGGTGGCATTGCACCTGACGCACCACCAATAACAATATTCATAGGTGTTGCTGGTTTTAAAAACACTGTATAAATCACAGCATATCCAACAAAAGTAGCCAGTGTTAACCACATCGTGAGCGGATTAACATAAAAATATAAAATCGCTAATCCAGTACCGCCCAGCAGTGTTGCAAATGTCAATGTTTGATTAGAAGATACCTGGCCTGTAGGCAGAGCACGACCTCGGGTACGAGCCATAATTGCATCAATCTTATGCTCTATTAAGCAATTAAACGCAGC
>JAYTHN010000048.1:0-1939 GCA_043732505.1 Methylotenera sp. | reverse complement strand
TGACCACCACATCGAGCACCAAACGCAGGTTGCCTACCCAGTAAGTGTGGAGCGCATGGCTGGGGCGACCAGGCTTGTGCGGGTTGTAGCCAACTTCAGCACCTTGTTGATTGCCAAACAGTGTTTTAATGGTGGTGTCGATGTCTAATATCCACGGGGTATTGAGCGCCGCGGATACGCTGCGCATCAGATGTGATTTGAGCCAGGCTTCGCCAGAAGCTGCCTCGATGCGTGCCAGTCCACGCCGCATAGCATCTTCGCTGATGATCTTCCGCATATTGAGCACTTCAGGGCTGACGCCATCACTACGTAATGCGGTGATATGTGCATAACGCTTGTGCCCAGCTAAAATTGACAGGAGCAATGTTCCCAGTACATCGTACTTAGTCGGCGCGTTGGGGCTGGTGTAGGTCAATGGGCAGTCTTGAACCCAGGCTTCGTATAGTCCAGCCGTGTGCAGAAATTCTGCAAAAAAAGCCAGCTGGCCATTTGGCGTTGCGCTGGCATCTGCATCCCAGTGCACATGAATGCGGCCGCCTGGTGTGTCTACGACCATGGGTTTTACCGCCAGTTTTACTCGCCTTTTAGCTTCACCCATTTGGTGAGTCTCCCTTTTAGCTTCAACTCTAATAACAATGCACTTTAGCAGAGGATTTTAGAGTGTCAACTTCTGGAAATAGGTTTAGTGCTCAAAAATGCAGCTTAAATGGGTGGTCATATTGTGCGTACCATTGGCTTAGGCCGTGCCAAGATAAAAATCGGCATGATGAACCTGGTGTACAACATGAAACACTTGGTGCAGTTAATGAGACGAGACAGGATAGGTGCGCCCGCTATGGCATAAAGCAGGAAAAAACACAGGAAATTGCACCAAAAACCACCTGATTTAGTCAAAAAATCGGTGAATTTAAGGTGAAGTTCAAATTTTTAGAGAAATTCCTCTCAAAATTAATTGAAAACTCAATTTTTAGAGGTGACCATAATATGGTCGCCAATGCAGAGATAATCAGTTTGGTCGAGATGTTTTTGTTGTGGTGCTTGCCAATCACATGCGCCATTTCGCGCGCCAGCACAAAGCTAAGCGCGTCATCGCTTAGCTCTAATGCTTGCAAGCCCCGAAACAGCAGCACTTTGCCGCCCGCATTGGAGGCACTGCCAGCGTCTTTTTTATCGACCACGCTAAACACAAAGCTCGGCACGCGTTTTTTTAACGTTGGGAATTGGGCATAAGCCGCCGTACTTAATTGCGCGCCAAGTTGCTGCACACGCGCGTCAAATGCTTGATTTTGCAAACAATTTTCTGCTACACACTGCTCAGCGTCAGGCTTAACAGCCAAGCGTATGCGCATATCAACATCAGAAACCGCAACGCTAATACCTGCTGGCACGATGCTGTCGTTAGTATTGTCAATGTTCGCGTGATGACGAGCGGCAAGGTCATCCTTGCGGCAACCGCAGTATTTGCAGCTAATGTAGCAGCAAGCAATAGTGTAATAACAGTTTGATTAGGATAATTTTTGTGTGACAAAATGTGCTTCTTTAGTGAACACCTAACATTATGCCAACTTATTGATAATCCACAATAAATGGCGCGTGATCACTAAAACGTTCCGCCTTGTAAATCGTTGACGCGACTGCTTTTTTAGCCAATTCTGGTGTAGCAATTTGGTAATCTAAGCGCCAGCCGACGTTTTTTTCATAGGCCGCGCCGCGGTTGCTCCACCAGGTATAGCACTCATCCGTCGTGTTTGGATGCAGGCTGCGGTACACATCGACCCAGCCAACGCGGTCAACTAAATCACTTAACCAAGCGCGCTCTTGTGGCAAAAAGCCTGAGTTCTTTTTATTGCCTTTGTAATTTTTAAGGTCAATTTCTTGATGCGCAATATTCACATCGCCGCACACCAGCACATCGCGGCCACTGGCTTTTAGCGCCTCC
>JAYTHN010000047.1:0-1941 GCA_043732505.1 Methylotenera sp. | reverse complement strand
TGTACCTGTAGTAATACATAGTTTTAGTAATAGTGGAGAATTAAACATGCAGCTTTATGATATGCCAGATTCACGTGGGCATTTTGGTCAATTTGGTGGTACGTTTGTGGCTGAGACGCTTGTTGAAGCGCTAGATGAATTGCGCTTAATATATGAAAAGTATCGCCATGATCCTGAATTTTTAACAGAGCTTGCCTATGATTTGAAGTACTTTGTTGGACGCCCAAGCCCAATATACCATGCAAAACGATGGTCAGATAAAGTGGGCGGGGCGCAGATTTATTTGAAGCGTGAAGACCTTAATCATACTGGCGCGCACAAAGTTAATAATACGGTAGGTCAAGCTTTACTGGCTAAACGCATGGGTAAGCCACGTGTTATTGCAGAAACTGGCGCAGGGCAGCATGGTGTGGCAACAGCGACAATCGCAGCACGTTTGGGGCTTGAGTGTATGGTTTATATGGGCAGTGAGGACGTTAAACGTCAGGCCCCAAATGTATTTAGAATGAAGCTACTAGGTGCAACTGTTGTGCCAGTGGAAAGCGGTTCTAAAACGCTTAAAGATGCGCTAAACGAGGCAATGCGTGATTGGGTGACTAATGTCCACAACACGTTTTACATTATTGGTACTGTTGCAGGGCCACACCCATATCCAATGATGGTGCGTGATTTTCAAGCTGTCATTGGCGTTGAAGCTAAAATTCAAATGCATGAATTAGTTGGTCGTCAGCCTGATGCGGTGGTGGCTTGTGTTGGAGGTGGCTCAAATGCGATGGGTATTTTCTATCCTTATATTGATGTACCAAACGTGCGTTTAATTGGTGTTGAAGCTGCTGGCCTTGGTATGGAAACAGGTAAGCATGCCGCACCTTTAACAGCTAATAGCCCAGTGGGCGTACTGCATGGTAACCGTACCTATTTAATGCAAGATGTCGATGGTAATATTATTGAAACGCACTCAGTTTCAGCAGGTTTAGATTATCCTGGTGTTGGCCCCGAGCATGCTTGGTTAAAAGATATTAAACGTGCTGAATATGTAGCGATTACTGACAATGAAGCGATGACAGCTTTTCATAGTTTATGTCGTACGGAAGGTATTATTCCTGCATTAGAGTCTAGCCATGCTTTGGCCTATGCAGAGAAAATGGCGAAGACTATGAAAAAAGATGAAATTATTCTGGTCAATTTGTCTGGTCGTGGTGACAAAGATATCAATACAGTTGCCAAACTTTCCAATATCACTCTATAAAAATTATTAAAAATGTCACGTATAAAATCTGTATTTGCAACGCTTAAACAACATCATAAAACAGCGCTAATTCCATATATTACTGCAGGTGATCCTCACCCAAAACATACAGTTAATTTGATGCATACATTGGTAAAAAATGGTGCAGATATGATAGAGCTGGGTGTGCCGTTTTCTGACCCAATGGCAGACGGTCCAATTATTCAACGTGCTAGTGAGCGCGCGTTAGCACATAAAGTTGGCTTAACTGCAGTGCTAGAAATGGTCAAAGCGTTTAGACAAACTAACCAAGTTACTCCCATTATACTGATGGGTTACGCTAACCCGATTGAAGCGATTGGCGCTATAGCCTTTGCTGACCGCGCTAAGGCCGCAGATGTCGATGGTGTGATTACAGTAGATTACCCGCCTGAAGAGTGTGGCGACTTTGTGCGAGAGTTACGCGCACGCGACATTGATCCTGTATTTTTATTATCACCTACCACCGAACCAAAACGCGTTGAATTAATTGTGAATCAGGCCAGCGGTTTTGTGTATTATGTGTCGCTTAAGGGCGTAACAGGGGCAGCTAATTTAGATATTGTTGAAGTTTCGGCTCGTGTTGCGGCAATTCGTGAGCAAACTAATTTGCCTGTTGGTGTAGGCTTTGGTATTCGCGACGCTACAACTGCGAAAGCAACCGCCGCCATCGC
>JAYTHN010000046.1:0-1944 GCA_043732505.1 Methylotenera sp. | reverse complement strand
ATTAGCATTACAACTGAAAGCAATAGGTTCAGATACTGTTGTGTTACATGGTGAGGCATCTCTAAGCTACGTGGCAGCGCATGAGCAAGTCGATGTGGTGATGGCTGCGATTGTGGGTGCTGCAGGCTTGCATCCAGCCATGTCTGCTGCGAAAGCGGGCAAGCGTATTTTGTTGGCCAATAAAGAAACATTGGTTATGGCTGGTAATTTGTTCATGCAAGCGGTGACAGACGGCGGTGCTACCTTACTGCCAATTGATAGCGAACATAATGCAATCTTTCAGGTGATGCCGCATCAACGCAGTCATCACTTAGCAGATATGGGCGTAAAACGTATTTTGCTTACCGCTTCAGGTGGCCCTTTTCGTAATGCGAGTTTAGAAGAATTAAATGCAGTAACACGCGCTCAAGCCTTAAATCATCCGAATTGGGTAATGGGGCCAAAAATTACTGTCGACTCTGCTACATTAATGAATAAGGGACTAGAGGTGATAGAAGCACATTGGTTATTCAATGCGCCGGCTTCTAAAATTGATGTAGTTGTCCACCCTCAAAGTGTGATTCATTCAATGGTGGAATATATTGATGGAAGTGTATTAGCGCAGCTTGGTAATCCTGATATGCGTACACCAATCGCTTATGGACTTGGGTATCCTGATAGATTAAGCAGTGGTGTAAGCAGCTTGGATTTAATTACCACGGCAAGGTTAGACTTTTGTGCACCTGACATGGAGCGTTTCCCATGTTTACGGATTGCTTATGAGGCATTAAATATAGGTGGTACTGCGCCAGCTATTTTGAATGCGGCAAATGAAATTGCAGTAGAAGCGTTTTTGGCTGAAAAAGTTAGCTTTATGGATATTCCGCATATTATTGAATCTGTATTGTCAGATGCCAATATTGAAAATGTAGCAACAATTGAACAATTGGTAGCTGTAGACTTAGCTGCACGACAAGCTGCAACTGAAATGATTAAAATCTCATGCTAACTGCTTTATCTTTTATATTTACACTCGGTTTATTAGTCACAATCCATGAGTATGGCCACTTTCAGGTCGCAAAATGGTGTGGCGTTAGAGTATTAAAATTTTCCATTGGTTTTGGAAAACCCTTATTCATAAGAAAGTTTGGTAAAGACCAAACGGCTTTCGTAATAGCTGCCATTCCATTAGGCGGTTACGTAAAAATGCTAGATGAGCGTGAACTCACGCAAGAAGCGAATGCAGATGTACCACAGGTTGAGTATTCAGCGGCAGAACTAAGCCGTGCATTTAATCGACAATCAGTTGCTAAACGCATCGCCATTGTAATATCAGGCCCAGCAGCCAATTTATTACTTGCTGTCGCCCTATATTGGTTATTAATGATGATGGGTGTTGTCGGCTTAAAACCTACTATTGGAATAGTTGCAGAGCGTAGCCCCGCTGCTGCCGCTAGTTTTACGCTTGGTGAGACGATACAAAAAATCAATGGCAATGAGGTAAGTACTTGGCAGGATGCACGTTGGCTGCTATTGAACGAATCCCTAAAAATTAAAAATGTAGAGATTCAAGCCATCAGTAGTAATCAAGAAATACACTTACACCAACTTGATTTATCTAATATTAATTACGATGATGCTAAACAGGATATTTTAGTTGGTTTAGGCTTAAGTATTTATCAGCCAGATATTCCAGCTTTCATTGGTGATGTGACCAAAAATAGCCCTGCAGCATTAGCTGACTTAAAAACAAATGATTTAGTACTTAGCATCAATCATAGTAAGGTCAAAGTATGGGAGGATTTTGTTCAAGAAATTAGACTACATCCTAATATGCCTCTAGCTATTTTGGTGCAACGCTATTCTGAAAAAAATAAGTCTGAAGAAATTCAGCTTACAGTGACCCCAGAGGCTATTACTGAAAATGATAAAACAGTGGGGCGTATAGGTGCCGCATTTAAATTA
>JAYTHN010000045.1:0-1944 GCA_043732505.1 Methylotenera sp. | reverse complement strand
ATAATCGCTGGCAAGTCACTATCGCCACTACTTCTGTTAAGGGATAAGGTAAATGGGAAAGTAATTATTGCCGATGGTTACCATCGCTTATGTGCTGTGTATGGCTTTGATGAAGATGCTTTAATCCCCTGCAAAATAGTTTAGGGAAGGCCATATAAGGGCTATTTAATTGTTTAATTATTTTAAAAAAATCAGTCTGATAAACTTTAAATGGCAAGATGTTATTGCAGGACTGTCAATTGCTGGGCTTCTACTTCCAGAGGCTGTGGCTTACTCCAGTATTGGTAACTTGCCGCCACAAACAGGCATCATTGCATTATTTGCAGGGTTACTTTGTTATGGCTTATTCGGTACAAGCCGTTTTGCGATTGTCTCTGCGACATCATCTTCCGCGGCCGTACTGGCCGCAGCTACAATGTCTTTTTCAAATATTGATAGTGCACATCGATTGATATTAGGTTTTGGATTAGTTTTGGTTACAGGATGTATGTTTCTAATCGCAGGATTTTCCAAAATGGGGAAAGTAACAGACTTTATCTCTAAGCCAGTTTTACGTGGCTTTGCATTTGGTCTTGCCATTACTATTATTATAAAACAGTTTGCTAGCATGACTGGTGTTCATACTAGTCACACCGATATTTTCAGACTCTCATCAGAATTGCTTGATCAGATAGCGCAATGGAATTTTGTTGGGATTGCAATTGGGGTGATTGGCTTAGGTTTATTGTTTCTATTTGCTCGTTTTCGTCGATTACCAGGTGGGCTTATTGTGATCGCATTAGGTATTTTATGCAGTCAATGGCTGAACTTAGCCCAATATCATATTCATTTAGTTGGTAACATAAATTTACAGTTCGAAACGCCTTCCCTTCCAGCATTAGCAAGAGAGGAATGGCTAAGATTGGGTGAACTGGCATTTGCCATGGCGATGATTTTATATTCTGAGTCTTACAGTTCTATTCGAGTTTTTGCGATCAAGCACGGAGATGACACTTCTCCCAATCGAGATTTATTGGCATTGGGCCTATCTAACCTAGTATCTGGGTTGTTTCATGGGATGCCAGTAGGTGCTGGCTACTCTGGAACCTCAGCCAATGATGCTGCAGGTGCTGTCAGTCGTTTATCAGGGCTTTTCGCTTCGTTCGTAGTGCTTGTTATTGTACTTACGATACTACCAAGCATTGCCATCATGCCAGAGCCGATACTTGCAGCTATAGTCATCTATGCAGTAAGTCACACGATTAAACTCTCTATATTTCGCCCATATTTCATATTGCGGCGAGATCGCTTAGTGATTGTAGCTTCAGTCATCGGTGTGTTATGGCTTGGGGTATTGGATGGCCTATTAGCTGCGATTATTATTAGCCTCATGATGGTTTTGAAAAAGTCATCTGAATCAACAATCTCTGTACTCGGTCGACTTGGACAAGGTCATGATTTTGTGGATATCGCTAATCATCTAGAAGCCAAGCCAATTGATGGCATTATTATTTTACGTCCAGACGAGCCTCTGTTTTTTGCAAATGCTGAACGTATTATTAATGGAGCCAGGCAGAAGATATTATCAGGAGGATCTTCATTGCATTCAGTAATCATAAGTTTAGAAGAGTCCCCAGATCTCGATAGCACAAGTTTAGAAGCTTTACAGGATTTTTTTGGTTTTGTAGCACAACAAGAAAAGCAACTTTTTTTAGCTAGACTCAAGTATCCAGTGCATGAACTACTAAAAAAGTTAGCACCCTCAAGCCTACAAATGCTTTCATTTACCGACCTTAGTGTAAATGAAGCCGTTAAACTAGCTTTGGATAAAAAATAAACTTAGCCCATGCAATAGGTAAAATAGGAATAAATATTTTCTAGGAGTTTAAACATTAATACAAAGTAATTAGAGTTAACCCACGTAAAATTAAGAGCAAAATTTGTCAGGATTATGTAAGCTTTGAG
>JAYTHN010000044.1:0-1949 GCA_043732505.1 Methylotenera sp. | reverse complement strand
AGCATGAGTGCCAATAATTTATCAAGCAACTTAGTGGCGCCTTTAACTACATCGATTATTAAGTTAAGTATCGCATTAGCGTGGAGTCAAACATTAAGCCTGTGGCGTGCTGGCGCATTACGTGTAATGGTGTATTCATTGATATTAGCTGTTGCTGCAATTACTGCCGTTGGGTTTTTTACAAAACGGGTAGAAACTGCGCTCAATCAACAGGGTGGCTTATTGCTTGGCGGTGATATCGCGGTGTCGTCTGACCATCCTATTTCCAGTCAATTTATTCAGCGTGCAGTGGTACAAAATATTGCCACGGTTAAGACTTATGAATTTGCTAGTATGGTGGTATTTGGTGACGCAAACCAGCTGGCAGAAATTAAAGCTGTGGGGCAAGGGTTCCCATTACGGGGTGATCTTACCATTGGAGAACACACCAGCGATAACGGCCATACTGTAAAAGCAATTCCTAATGTAGGCGAGGTTTGGGTAGAACCACGCTTAGCTAGTTTACTTGGTTTAAGCATTGGTTCTAAAGTAAACGTTGGAGAGCGCACTCTGCTTGTTGCTGCGATATTACTGCATGAGCCATCACGTGGTGGAGATATGTTTAGCTTTGCGCCACGTTTAATGATGAATGATCACGATTTAGATGCGACTAAACTGATTCAGTTTGGTAGTAGAGTTAAATATCAGTTGTTATTGGCTGCGCCACCACAAATAATCAATGAGTATTTTGCTGAATCTACACCTAAATTAGCCCGTGGTGAGAAGATTGAAGATGTACGCAATGCACGCCCTGAAATTAAATTAGCCTTAAATAAAGCACAGCAATTTTTAGGTTTATCAGCCATGGTGAGCGTTATATTAGCAATGGTTGCCATGCTGCTTTCAAGCTTGCCGTATATTAAGCAAAGCCTTGATACCTTTGCTTTAATGCGTTGCTTTGGCGCAGCACAAAATTTGGTGATGCAAGTATTAGCCATACAAACTTTGCTGATTGCATTTTTTAGTGCATTAGTTGGCATCGTATTAGGCTTTGTAGCCCAATTTGGGTTAGCATATTTAGCGGGTAGTTTATTTTTAGAAGCGCTACCGCCAGTCACAGCCTTACCAGCACTAATTGGCTTGGTAGCAAGCATTGGTATGATGTTTGCCGTGGTGTTGCCACACGCATGGCAAATGCGACAATTAACAACCATGAACATATTAAGGCGTGAAACCTTAAGCCAACCAATATCAGCACAAGCCAAATTTTTACCTGCCGCATTCGTGATGGTCGCCATGATTTTTTGGCAAGCACATGATGTAAAAATTGCACTAGCGACTATTTTTGCCATACTGATTTTGTGTTTAGCGATTGCAGGGCTGGCCTATGCTGTCATCTATTCAAGCAATCGCTTATTCAATAGGTCATCACCAGCATCGACAATAAATGCTACCAAACTAAATGCAATGAAGCTTGGTATTATTGGGCTAAAACGTAGGTTTGGTCTATCTACAGTGCAGATGATAGGCTTCAGTATGGGTTTAATGGTGCTGATGTTACTGGCGTTGATTCGTGGTGATTTAGTCCGTAATTGGCAGGCTTCATTACCAATTGATGCACCTAATCGTTTCATAATTAATATTCAGCCTACTCAAATTGACGGTATTCATCAGTTTTTTGAACGCGCACATATTAAAAAAACCACTATATTTCCTATGGTTCGTGGTCGTTTAATCAGTAAAAATGGTCAGATGATTACTGCTACGCAGTGGAAAGATGATAAGGCTAAAAGGTTGGCTGAGCGTGAGTTCAATTTATCTTGGATAGATAAGATGCAAAGTGATAATACATTATTGGCAGGCCGCTGGTGGACACCACAAGAACACGGCAAGCCTTACTTATCACTTGAGCAAGATTTAGCCAAAACACTAGATGTACGGTTAGGCGATAAACTCACATTTGATGTTGC
>JAYTHN010000043.1:0-1958 GCA_043732505.1 Methylotenera sp. | reverse complement strand
GTCATGGCAATAACAGGAATATGTTTGCCTATTGTGCTAGCGCGGATACGCTTTAGCACCTCTAAACCATTGATATCAGGTAATTGAATATCCAAAATAACGAAATCGGGCGGAATACTCAATACCTGCTGCACGCCTACTAAGCCATTCATGGCAAACCGCGTTTTATAATTGGCTTGCTCCAAAATAAAACGAATTAACTCTAAGTTATTTTCGTTATCTTCAATAATTAAAGCGGTTTTCATGTCTTGTGTGCCTTTAATAGTGTTAATGCATGAGTTGTTTTTGTTGTTGATGCTCTTCTAAAACTGACGCGGCAGCCTGCTCTAGCACTACTGGTGCTATTAATGGCAACTTAATGCTAAACGTGCTGCCTTCACCAGGTGTGCTTTTCACCTCAATACTGCCACCTAATAATTGCGATAATATTTTCCTAGTTAAATATAAGCCCAATCCTGTGCCTAGCGTTTTTACCTTGAGCCTAGATTCAATGCGCTCAAACGGTTTAAATAAACCGTCTAAATCGGCCTCTGCAATGCCAATGCCGGTATCTAAAACTTCAATCAATATTGCCCCACTTTTCAGCTTAACAGCGACCTGTACCGAGCCCTGTTCGGTATATTTTAAGGCGTTACTCACCACGTTTAGCACCACTTGATACAGCCGTTTACGGTCGGTTTCTAATTGCAAGTTATCTGCACATTGACATCCTCCCCGCCCTAAAGGACGAGGATTCCAACACCTCACGATGTTAGTTGCTGCCCTGAATGTTCTTACTGCAACAGTCATATCTGACAGCCTTCTGGGATTAGCCCAATTTCCGCAAGCCCTGCGGTATTGATATTGATTGCGGCGTTGATGTCGCGGTCATGCTTTGTGCCGCATGCGGCACAGTCCCACTCCCTGACATGTAACGCTTTCTTGCTGCCATAATGACCGCAACTTGAACATAATTGGCTGGAAGGGTAAAAGCGGTTGATTTTGATTAAATCCCTGCCATACCATTCCGCTTTATATTCTAACTGGCGAATGAACTCACTCCAGCTTGCATCGCTAATGGACTTAGCTAGATTGCGGTTTTTAACCATCCCCGCAATGTTTAAATCCTCAACACTAATCGTTTGGTTTTCACGGATTAATTGCGTTGATAGTTTATGTAAAAAATCTGCCCTGCTATTGGCCATTGCCGCGTGGTGCCGTGCAATGGCAATTCTTGCCTTGTTACGATTAAAGCCGCCTTTGGTTTTACGCGAAAGGCTGCGCTGCAAGATAGCCAATTTACGCTCACCATTACGATAGAACTTTGGATTGGCCGTTTTAACGCCATCACTAGCAATAACAAAGTGCGTTAAACCAACGTCCAGGCCAATGGTTTTAGTTAGGTCTGGTAAGGCCTGCTTATCCACTTCGCCTTGCAGCGATACGAAGTATCGACCAGCACGGTCTTTACTGATCGTTGCGCTGTTTAACTGTTCTGGCAAAGGTCGTGATAAGGCCATTTTCAATGGCACTTTAGATTTGGCGATCAATAGCTCGCCATCTTTCATTCTAAAGCCGCTATTGGTTAATCTAAACGACTGTTTGTCGTGTTTGGATTTGAATTTTGGGTATTTAGCACGCTTAGCAAAGAAATTGCTAAACGCCGCATCTTGGCTTCTAAGGGCTTGCTGTAAAGCAACATTGCTCACTTCCTGCAGCCACTCTAGCTCAGGCAATTGCTTGATATCGGTTAATCTTTTGGCTGAAGCAACATAGTTAATTTTAGTAGCGTTTAGCGTATATTCTTTAGAGCGCCAATCTAAAATATTATTCCACACCACACGCACACAGCCAAAAGTCTTAGCAAACAATACTTGCTGCTCGGCATTGGGATAGATCCTGTATTTGTGTGCTGCAAGTACCATTCTATTATTTTACAAAATAAGCCTTGTTTTGTCAAGTAATTAGCAAGTCAGTAG
>JAYTHN010000042.1:0-1966 GCA_043732505.1 Methylotenera sp. | reverse complement strand
CGTATTGATATTAGCAATGGCGGCCTATATTGTCATGCCGGTGCTGCCTCAGAGCATCACGTTACCAGTCAATAAATTACTAGGCTTTAACGATACGCATCATCTACCATTTATCCGTGTTAAAACCGTTGCAGATTTAGATGCCGCGATTAAAGCGGCTAACGACCCCTGTAATGCTAGATTTTTATGCAGATTGGTGTACTTCATGCAAAGAAATGGAAAAACTTACCTTTAATGATGCAAAAGTTAAAACCGCATTACAAAATACTACTTTATTACTAATTGACGTTACAGGAAATAACGATGGCGATCAAACCTTACTTATACATTTTGGCTTGTTTGGGACGACTGGTATTATCTTTTTTGATAAAAATGGACAAGAAATTAAAGCCATCCATACGATAGGTTTTCAAGATGCTAATCGCTTTAATGCTACGCTTTCAAAGCGCTAAACTAGCCATGCGATGGACTAGAAAAGTGATAATTACCAAGATTTAAACTACTATAGATTAAAAACCATGTTAAAAAAATTATTTTCAAACCTCATTTATTTTGCCGTGATGCTATGTTTAGGCGTTGCAATTTACCATTATTTTTTAAGCTCTAGTAAACTATCAGCCCATTCCACTATTGAAAATAAGACGCTTTCATCAGCAGCATTTTTTGCTGCCAAATTACCTAATGAAGATGGCGTAAAACAAGCACTAAGCCAGTATAAAGGCAAAATTATCGTGCTTAATTTTTGGGCAACTTGGTGCCCACCATGTCGCGAAGAAATGCCTGAGCTTTCTAAATTGTACAAAGAGTATCAACAAAAAAATGTAGTAGTCTTAGGAGTAGCGATTGATGAACAAAAGCTGGTAAAAGAGTTTGTACAGGCGACACCTGTGAGCTACCCTTTATTCGCAGCTGAAGAAGAAGGTATGACGTTAGGTAGTGGACTAGGCAATGATAAAGGAGTTTTACCCTATACGATTATTATTGATACTCAAGGCAATGTAATTAAAACCTATTTTGGTCGCATCAGTAAACCGCTTTTAGTGACTACGCTAGCCAGTTTAACAACACATTAAGATTACAGTTTATTGACAGCCTCATATGTTAATAATATCAACCACATAAATAGCTAATCCTGGCTAATTTCGTTTAATTTCACTAATGTAGCTGGACAAAACCTGCTAACTTCGGCAAACTTGTGGTTATGAATTACCGCAATTTACGCAATAAAGCATCCAAAAAAGCAGAATGTTATGTTAGCTAAATCAATTTTAGTGTTGCATGGCCCTAATCTTAATTTACTCGGTTTGCGCGAGCCTGAACATTATGGCAACGCTACACTAGCCACTATTAATCAAGCGCTGGTAGGTAATGCCAAACTGGCGAATGTTGATTTAGAGACTTTTCAAAGCAATGCTGAAGCTGAACTTGTGACTAAAATTCAGACAATTGCCACCCATCATGTAGATTTCGTTATTATAAATCCAGCCGCTTTTACACATACTTCGGTTGCTATGCGTGATGCGCTTTCAGCCGTTAAGGTGCCTTTTATTGAAGTGCATCTCTCTAATGTGTACGCCCGTGAAGCATTTCGTCATCATTCTTACTTTACTGATATTGCAGTTGGTGTCATCAGTGGTTTGGGTGAACATAGCTATACTTTAGCACTTGATTACGCCATTCGGCACATCAATCAATCTTAAGCAATAATGAACACTCATTTAGCATGACTATTATTTAACTGGATTTTTAGAGGTTATTATGGATTTACGCAAACTTAAAAAATTAATTGATCTGGTAGAAGAATCAGGTATCTCAGAGCTTGAACTGACTGAAGACGGTGAAAAAGTACGTATTAGTCGTAACTTTATCTCAAATAGCCCTAACAATGGACCGGGAGCGCCCTACCAAAATTTCGCCAATTATGCGCCAATGCAGTATGCACCCACAGCTCAAGCGCCATCAGCAG
>JAYTHN010000041.1:0-1976 GCA_043732505.1 Methylotenera sp. | reverse complement strand
ACTGCACGCACATGGGGGTTTGTGGTTAATCTACAGCGAGAGCACTTGTGACTGCTCGAAACTTTGTTGGCGAATATCGCGAAACAACGCAAGAAATTTGTCTGCGACCTTGAGGACAAGCACACCCGCATGACGCACCACTTTGCCAGGCAAGTGAAATAGACGCCAACGCACGGTGGTCACTTTGTGTTTTTTCCAGTCCCCGCCCAGCACAGACTGCTTAAAGAGCACAAAGAGATTGTGTGCAATGACACCAATACGAAAGAAAGCAGCATTAGCGGCAAACTGTCCGCAAGGCATCCGCTCCATGCCAAAGCCTAACTTGATCTCCTTGATGCCGTTCTCAGAAACTTCACCGCGCTGACGATACCAGAGCAGCGTCGCTTCGGTTGACTCTACGCGATTGCTGGCAATGGCGTGGTAGTGGGGCGCATCGTCGAACAACGCCGCCTGTCGCTTATATTTGACGACGATCAAGCGGAACGCCTTAGCGGTCTCATTCATACTGTGTAGCGTCTCTGCCACCGAGCAATCGGCGTAATGTGTCCAAGCCAGCTCTGGAATATCGCCTATCACCTTCAGTGTTGGCGCATCCAGGCGGCCGCCGATGGCAAAGGTTTTGCCTGTGGCTTCACAGTAATTAAAGATCCCCGCCTGATAACCCGCCGAGTCAAGGCGCACATGGGCGATGTTGTGTCCTTTGGGTAGTTGTGCCTCGCTGGCTTGAATGAACGCCAGGTTATTGGTCGCAGGCGCGACATTGCCTTCACGAAATTCATCATACAAAATCACACCCGCCTCGGCTAGATGCCCTACCATCGGCATATAGCCTTGCTCGCCTTTGTAGGTGAATGCCGCGTCTCGTTTCTCGGCAACAATTTGCGTGGCATCGCCATCGAAGGTGTGTTGTGTTACCCCGCATTGACGAATCCGCCGTGCAACTACCTGCTGATTGATGCGGCTCAGACCAGCGTAGCCTACGTCTGTGCCAGTGCGCCGTAGCCATGCACCTAACGCATCGGTGCTGGGTAAGGGTTCTGTTTTGAGTAATGCGGATAGCGCGTGGTCATGTTTGAGCATGCGGACATCTTCTAAAGAGCGTCCACCGCCTGTGAGCATTAAGATTAGCGGTGATAAGTAAGCGCTTGCAGCATAGCCTCGACCACTGCCTGGGACTGGCATTGTGGCTTCAATCCAGCGATAAAACCCTTGCCCACGGATAAATTCACCGAAGAGAGCTAACCCAGCATTCGCTGTGAGCTGATCATTTGTCGATTCCAGCTTGAATGAAAGTACGGTTTGTGCCATATTACTCATAGCCCTGTCTCCTTTATTATCCAAATAGGTGAGTGTCTTTGTAACCACTATTCTATCTGAGCGTAAGGCGGGACGGGGCGCTTCTCAATATTTATGTGCAGTCAATCGCGGAATTTGGGTGATAGTTTATATAAACATTTGTGAAAACACACTAGATAATACATGTCATATTTCTGTGCTAGCAAAACAAAAACATATTAATTTTATGAATGCACTATTTAATCTTTTCTGCTGCTGATGCTAAGCGCTATACAAGCTGTTTTAATATGTTTGGGTATGCAACGACATTCGGACAAATGTGCGACGCTGTTAAAATATGCCTAGCCCATTTTATTTATATGCCCAATTCACTATGCGTGCCAATTCGTACTAACTGCAATGTTTCATTATTAGGTAAGCGATAAAGTAAAACGAGGTCTGGTTTAATGTGGCAATTGCGATGGTCATTCCAATTGCCAATCATTGAATGGTCAAAATACTTTGCCGGCAGTTCAACATCAGTAATCAGTAACTGCAAAATCCCCAATAAATCTTCCGTCAATGTTTTTCTGTGCTTACCTTTTTGACTCACGCTTAAAATCGCGTTTGAATTGACCAGTTTTCTCAATCGTCCGCATTCAAGTCAGCCATCAACGCATCAATAGAATTGAAAGATTTTA
>JAYTHN010000040.1:0-1990 GCA_043732505.1 Methylotenera sp. | reverse complement strand
TGAACTTTTGAATCGTGTAAAAAATCCGATCAGGCAAATACCAAGCAAGACCTATCGCATTATTGAAGTGTTGGGCTGTATCCGCTATTACATTCATCATGACACGGGAGAAATTCATGCAAGAGCCAGAGTGCGCGCGGGTAAGACCACTACTTCTTTTGAACGAGAAACAGGGAGATTCTTGGCTGTACATCCATTTCGCCTGACTGAAGCACTTATTACGGCCTTTATTAGTCAGAGGCAAACTGAAATTGTGAAGGCTGCGCATTGTTGTATTAATGTTACAAAATTTGAATTAACCTTTGTAAAGTCACTATTAAAAGCTGTCAGACAATCAGTACTCTGGAAGCAATTACGTTATCAGGTAAAGAAAGCGCTTGGTATAGATTCACAAGTATTGGATATAGCGCGCAGAGCGAGGATTGTTCGCCACAAAAACAACTTGGATGACACGCATTTTAATCGCGTTATAAATCATTTAGAAAACTATCAGCAGCTTAATCGTGATGCACCTAATCTCTTATGGCTTTACACGCTCACCTTACAAGAAAAGATTAATCTCCCCAGTGGTGAGTTAATTCAAGCATTAAAGAAACTCTGTCTAAAGGCCGGGACAAAAGAACGTGGCTGGCGTTTAATAGCCAATTCACAACTTAGGGACTTTGCGCCTGCGGTGGAATTTAATGGGGCAAAGTGGCGCTGGCTTATTCAATATGCACAACTCCATAATACATTAATTCTTAAGGTCGCCATCCCGTGCAAAGTGGCCCATCTGTTTGATGAGCCTATCCGGTACATCGAAGACAATGGCACTGTTACCTATAGAGACGTGAATCTAGCGCCAGCTTTACTGAACAGCTACATCAACGAAGCCACAAAGCAGACTGACATCAATGCTTTCCTAACGACTGACGCTACCGCCGTCTTTGTCTGGTTGGCTGAAGCAAAACCTAAACTGGATAACAATCAGCTAAGGCTTGGTTGGCAGTGGTTATCTCAAGAGGCGAATCATTGGCTAGTGGAGCGAACTGCCCATGCAGAACTCACCTCTGTGCGCTGGGATTGTGGTTTAGGTGAAACAACAATAGGGCAACATACGTTTACGCCACTCAGTAATGCATGGGAGATAAGGCAAGAAGCCTTGCGTTATCGCCATTGTGCGGACAATTATATTGATCGTTGCGTGGTGGGCACCTATCGTTTGTATAGTGTTCACGACAAACTCGATAAGCATAAAGCCACGTTAGGGCTAGAATTTAAGTTAGGGCATGGATGGCAAGTCCATCAGATTAAGGGCTTTGCAAATAAGGTAATGTCATAGCAACTTAAAGATCTCGCCGAGTTGTTCACCGCGGGCTTAGATATTGTAAAGGAGGCTGCTACAAAACTTGCGGCTTCAGCCCAATCAAAAATACTCACTAAGCGCAGCGAAATTATTGATGCGACAGCATTAAAAGTGGTAGCCGTTGACACAGCCTCTGATGCAGAAGTTGACGCTATATTAGATTGCGGCGCATATGATTTCGTGGTGAGTGAATGGGGTTCAATCTCCTTTGCTGATTTTGTAGAAGCAGCTACACGCGAAGAAGCCTACGGCTATTCCGTTAATCAGTTGCAGGACATTAATGAGCTTGTTAGTTTTGCAGATTCAAGCACACTTAATTATCGACTCCAACGTATATATGAGTTGGAGTTGGACGATGAACCAGAAGATCCAGACTACGGGTGGGTCACATGGCTGAAGGAGTCGTCCGATGAATCGCGTGAGCTCATCTATGCTGAAGTTGAGACGTATCTGGAGGAAGCACCTAATTATAATGATGCTGACTTTTTGCCAGACACTGCGAATGCCCAAGGTGCGGCTTACCGGTTCTTCCAAAGCGAAGATTGGGATTTATTAGATCAATTAGGCATTGTTATAGTTGACGGAGAACACCCAGGTAGCAGTTACTTTGCCGCAGAACTCACCATCCCCGTGGCTGAAGCTAAT
>JAYTHN010000039.1:0-1994 GCA_043732505.1 Methylotenera sp. | reverse complement strand
GCAATGCGCTTTTCTAAAGACCTAGCTTAGCCTTAATCCGCACCCATGCCTGAGTCAGCGCATTACCTTCCAACTTATAATGTTTATGTAAAGGCTGCTTCACTTCCCAACTTGCTGTCATGCCTGCAGGGAAAGTCACTAAATCACCCTTACCAAAAGTTACTGGGCTGCCACCAGTCGGCGTAATGACGCATTCGCCTTCTAAAATAAAAGCGATTTCTTGTTCAGGAAACGTCCAACGAAATACTGAAACTTCTTTTTGCCAAGTGGCCCATTTACTTACGCCAAGTGTTTCTAAGCGACTTTGGGCAGGATTTTTTTCTACAGTAATTTTATTAGCAAGAACTTGGCTCATGTTGATTTCTTTAGTAATTAAGATAAGTCATTTTAGCGCATCGCCGCTGAATTTCTATTTAAAACACATTTTTATAATGCAAGCAAAAGCCAAGCAGTAAAGTATAAGTAGTAAAATAGAATTTTATATATGACTTTAATCTCAATATGCGCGTTGGTTTAAATGAAGCAATCACCAAATTAAAAGCTGGCGAAGTTGTAGCAATTCCAACCGAAACGGTATATGGGTTGGCAGCAGATGCTAACAATGAAAGCGCTTTGCGCCAGATTTTTGCGGTCAAGCAACGCCCAGCTAATAACCCGTTGATTGTGCATATTGCGGATATTAGTCATGTGGAACAATGGGCTGCGGAGTTTTCGCCATTGGCGCGTAAATTAGCTGAAGCATTCTGGCCTGGGCCTCTAACATTAGTGCTACCTGCAAAAGCCAGTGTTTCTAGCATCATAAGGGCGGGAGAGCCTACGGTAGCTTTGCGGGTGCCTAACCATCCTTTGACGTTAGCTTTATTACAGATGAGTGATTTAGCGCTCGCTGCACCGTCTGCTAATAAATATTCACAATTAAGTCCAACCACAGCCGACCATGTAGCAGCTGGTTTGGGTGATGATATTGCCATATTAGATGGAGGTGCTTGCCAAGTGGGTATCGAATCTACCATTGTGAGCATTGAGGGTGAAAATTGGCGTATGTTGCGGCACGGCATTATTACAGAAGCTGCTATTACTCAACTTACTGGTAAGGCCACTCTGATTAGTAGTGAAAGCTTGCCTAAAGCACCAGGTCAACACTCGCTACATTATTCACCGCGCACGCCATTATCGTTATTTATTGATAGAACAATGTTAATTCACCAGTCTGAAGTCTTAGCGCATCAAAATATGCAATGTGCGGCTTTATTAATAGGTGAGGGAAATTTGCCTGAGTGTACATTCATTCAATTGCCAAATCAGCCAGAACAAGCAGCTGGAAAGTTATACAGTGCGTTACATACTTTAGATGATTTAAAGTTAAACCGTTTGTTGGTAGAGCTTCCCGCTAATATTCCAGTATGGGCCGCGGTGTTAGATAGGTTAACGCGCGCGGGTTATCAGTAGCAACATCATTATTTAAATAAACAAGATTGATATAAGCGGTATACACTTGCAAAATAAGAAAAATAAATCAAATTGTTTTAATCATTTAGACTTAAATTATGGCGACCAAATTGAATTCATTCATTTTCATTACAAAAACAGCTTTTACTATCAGCATCTTGGTTTTATTAACTTCATGCAGTTATATTGGACTCTCAAATCCATTTAGTTCTGGCAATAAAGAACTATCACGCACACCAGAAAATGCAACTGCTTATGAATGTGAAGGCAGTAAACACTTTTATGTCCGCATGCAAAATAACGGCGCTGATGCTTGGCTTATTTATCCTGATCATGAAGTAAATTTAACCAAATCTAGCGACAGCAGTAATAAATTTACTAGTGGTGTCATCACTTTGATAATCAACGGACCTGAAACAACCTTAAACGATGGCGAAAAGATTGCTTATACCGCTTGTAAGCTACAAGCTAAGCAATAGATTATATTATTTAATCTGCGGTTTTAAGGCCTCATCTAAATTTTCTAATAATTCTGCATTGACGTC
>JAYTHN010000038.1:0-6895 GCA_043732505.1 Methylotenera sp. | reverse complement strand
TGATACGAAGAAAAACTATTACTTGGTGCCGACGGAGAGACTCGAACTCTCACGACTTTCGCCACTACCCCCTCAAGATAGCGTGTCTACCAATTCCACCACGACGGCATTTTGCTGAGCTTACGCTCTAGAAACTTTAATTATTTTGGAACATCTTCTGAAGGTGCTGGCGCTGCTGGAATTTCTGTAGTAGCGGGGATTTTGACTGCAGCGGGCGCAACATTTGGCACAGCGCTTTGCGTAACACTTGCTTTAATCACACTACCGCTACCTGCTTTATGGCTAGACATATATGCAAGCGTTAAGCTAGTAGTAAAAAACACCAACACAAAACCAGCTGTTGCACGGCTCATAAAATTAGAAGATCCCGTTACACCAAAGAGGCTGCCAGATGCACCACTGCCAAAAGACGCACCCATATCAGCACCTTTTCCGTGTTGCAAAAGCACTAAACCAATCACACCTAAAGCAGCTAATACATGAATGACTAAAACTAATTTTTCCATTTTTTACCTTAATACTCATTACGCTGGTAGCCTGACTCTAAGCTACAGCACGACATATTTTTTCGAATTCTTGCGCATTTAACGAACACTTGCCAATAAGACCACCGTTTATATCCTTCATAACAAATAATTGTACCGCATTTTGAGGGTTTACGCTCCCTCCATAGAGGATTTTCAAGCTAGCTGCGGCTGATTTATCTAGGGTAGCTATCCTACTGCGAATAAATTCATGCATAGTTTGCGCTTGCTCGCCACTTGCGGCCAAGCCCGTGCCAATAGCCCAAATTGGCTCATAAGACACTACAGCATCAGCAAAGATGCTGGCGCCGTAAGCGTTAATAACAGCATCCAATTGTTTACCCACTACCATTTGCATGACACCTGCTTCACGTTCAATTAAGGTTTCGCCTACACATAAAATTGGCGTTAAACCATAAGTTTTGGCTTGCTTGAATTTAACGGCTATGTTTTCGTCAGATTCACAATATGCCGTTGCGCGTTCAGAATGTCCAATGATGACATAGCTAGCACCAAAGTCTTTTAACATCATAGCGCTTACTTCACCAGTAAATGCGCCTATAGCGTCTTTACTTAGATTTTGTGCACCCCAAGCAATATTGGTATTTTTCAGCAATGCTTGTGCTTGCGCGAGATAAGGATAAGGTACGCACACAGCAATATCGACATGACTAAGTAATGATAATTTTTGAATATACTCAGTCAAAAGCTGTTCATTTAATACTAAGTTGCCATGCATCTTCCAATTGGCAACTACTAATTTTCGACGCATGTTAACCTTAAATTTATTGAGCGCTATTTGCTGCACGTAAAATTTTAGCCTCTTCAAACGTGTATAGTCAATTTACTTATGAATTTTTATACATTACTTAAATGAGTTGTTGTTATTAAGTATTTAATTACCAATCGCCCCAAACACCTTTTTCAGCAAACCACTCGCCTGCCCTACTGGATCTTTACGAATGGCAGCTTCTTCTTTAGCCATCATTAGGTATACACCATCTAAGGTTTTTTGAGTCACATACTGCTCTAGATTTACCTGATCTTTTTTAACAACACCGAACTTATTGCCGATTTCTGCAAATTTGTTATATTGCTGTGCAAGCTCTACATTTTCAGTCGCTTTTCTAACGATAGGTAAAAATTTATCTGCCATCGAACCTGAAGTTACTTTTTTAAAATATTGCGTTGCAGCATCATCGCCACCAGTCAAAATGGTTTTTGCATCAGCGACACTCATTTTTTTCACTGAATCAACTAATAATGCTTTAGCTTCTGGCACTGCTGCTTCAGCCGCACGATTCATTCTTAGCACCAATTCATCAGCCTGCTTACCCATACCGAACATGCGCATCGCTTTTTCAGCTTTTTTCATGGTATCTGGCAATGGAATTTTTACTTCTTTATTTCCAAAAAAACCATCTGCAGCGCTTAACTGGCTCACTGCTTTACCCGCACCTTGAATCAAGGCTTCTTTTAAACCGCCACTTGCTTCAGTATTACTTAAATCACTAGCACTCAGCGCATTGGCATGCGTGGTAAATAAAATAAAACTCAACGCTATCATTAAAAAACGCATGTTTTTCTCCAGTTAATTGTTCACAACAAATCTCGTATAAAGCTTAATGTAAATTATCGTATTTGTATCAACGCTAATCATATTTTACTTTTATACCAATTAGTTTTGTACGTTAATTTCTCGCAAAAAAGCCACCTATACCATTAGCTTGTTAACCCAAGCTTAGATGGTTTAGATGACTTATTGTTACGTTTTATTTAACGATTATTTTTTGACTTAACCGCTGCGTTAACTGCTTTTGCATCAATTGGACTAACATGCCAAATATTTTTTGCATAATCGCTAATCGCACGATCGCTCGAAAATTTAGCCATATTCGCCACGTTCAATATGGCCATACTGACCCATGCACTTTGGTCTTGATACAAAGTGCCTACTCTATCTTGTGCCTCAATGTAGCTCGCGTAATCAGCAAGTAATAGATACTGGTCGCCATTGAGCAAATTATCCACAATTGCTTGATAACGATTAGGCTCGTCCACTGAGAAAAAGCCACTACCTATCATATCGATCACTTGTTTTAACTCTGCATTGCCATAGTAATAAACACGCGGATTATAGCCATTAGCTTTAGTTTCAGCCACTTGCGCTGTGGTTAAGCCAAAAATGAAGATGTTTTCTTCGCCTACTTCTTCCATGATTTCTACGTTAGCGCCGTCTAAGGTACCTATGGTTAACGCACCATTAAGTGCCATTTTCATATTGCCAGTACCACTTGCTTCAGTACCTGCTGTAGAAATCTGCTCAGATAAATCACTTCCAGGAAACAAGATTTCAGCAGCTGACACTTCATAATTTGGGTAGTAGACCAGTTTAAGTTGGTCACCTATAGCAAGGTCATTATTTACAATTTCGGCTACGTCGTTAATGAGACGAATAATCTGTTTTGCCATCCAATAACCAGGCGCCGCTTTACCGCCAAATATCACCGTACGTGGCGTAATTCCTTGTTCACCACTGCGAATACGATTATACAAAGTAATCACATGCAATACATTTAATAGCTGACGTTTGTATTCATGAATACGCTTAATTTGCACATCGAACAAGCTATTGGTATTCAATTTAATACCCGTTAGCTTTTCAATTTTATTGGCTAAACGTTCTTTATTACCTAATTTTACCGCTGCAAAAGCTTTCTTAAAGTCAGCATCAAGGGCTAATGGTATTAGTTTTTTGATTTGCGTGAGATCTTTTTTGAAACCATCACCAATTACTGTTTCAATCAGTTCAGTGAGTTCAGGGTTAGCTTGATTTAGCCAGCGGCGCGGCGTGATGCCGTTAGTGACGTTAGTCAGTTTGCCAGGATATATACGGTTAAAGTCTGCAAATAATGTCTTTTTAAGTAGTTCGCTATGCAAAGCTGCAACACCATTCACAGTATGGCTACCCACAACTGCCAAATGTGCCATGCGTACACGACGACCATGTGTTTCATCAATAATGGATACACGCGTTAATAAATCACATTCTCCCGGAAATTGATGATTCACCATGTGCAGGAACTCTTGATTAATTTGGAAAATAATTTCTAAATGACGCGGTAATAAACGGCCAAACAACTCCACAGACCAAGTTTCGAGTGCTTCTGGCATCAGAGTATGATTAGTGTAGGCAAAGATTTTAATCACGAGTGGCCAAGCTTTTGCCCATGGTAAATGATGGTTATCAACTAGTTGATACATCATTTCTGCAACGCCAACCGCTGGGTGCGTATCGTTCAATTGAATCGCGATTTTATCTGGCAAGGCATTCCAGTCTTGCTCGCTTTTAATCTCATGCGTAGATAAATATCTACGCAAAATATCTTGTATAGATGCGGACACAAAGAAATATTGCTGTTTTAAACGCAACTCTTTACCAAGTGCAGACGTATCGTTTGGATACAACACTTTAGAAATGCTTTCAGTCTCATTGCGCTCTTCTACCGCTTTTTCATAATTACCATCATTGAATTGGCGTAAATCAAATTCGCGCGTCGCCTTGGCTGACCATAAGCGCAAATTATTGACAGTATCTGTACCGTAGCCAGGCACTGGCACATCGTAGGCCATTGCTACTACATGTTCTGCATCTATCCAATATTGCACCTCAACAGCGTCTTTACCCTCACCTTTGTGAGTCTTAACAACATGACCATAAAACTTAACATCGTAAGTGGATTCTGGACGCTGAAACTCCCAAATATTTCCATAACGCAACCAGTTATCTGGATTTTCTATCTGCTGACCATGTTCAATAGATTGCTTGAACATGCCGTACTCATAACGAATACCATAGCCAGCCGCAGGAATATCCATTGTAGCCATCGAGTCTAAAAAGCAGGCTGCCAATCGGCCTAAACCGCCATTTCCCAGCGCCGCATCGGTTTCCATCTCAACTGCATCTTCCAAACTGCGCCCTAATGTTGCTAACCCTTCTTTTAATTCATCTTTTATGCCCAAATTTAGTGCAGCATTAGTCAGCATGCGCCCGATTAAGAACTCTAAAGATAAATAATAAACACGTTTTGGATCGTCAACATAATAAGATTCAGCCGTTTTAACCCAGCGCTCAACCACATGGTCGCGCACGGTATAACTTGCTGTGTTATACCAATCTCTAGGCGTTGCAACCACGTTGGTCTTGAAGCTAGAGAAAATCAGATGGTTTTGTAAGGCTTGGTAAATTGGCGTTAGCTTAGGAATTGCAATGACTTTAGGCTTAGCTGTTTTCTTGGTTTTTTCTAAAGCTATGTCTGAAGTGCTGTGGATTGTTTTCATTTGCTTGAGCCAGTTAATAATCTTAACCTGTATTCTAGCAAATATTGCGCCACTTTTAATGACAGCAAAGTGATATTAATAATGCCGCTGAAATAATCTAGGGGTGAATCCGACATTTATTGCAGGATGGTTTAATGTAAATCTAACTTATCATACTCAAAGTCTGGCGAAACTTTAATGGCTTTTAATACCGATCGATAGCTTCATTGCCACTTGGCCTAATACTGCTTGTAAGTTATGTAATGCATTCAACTCTAAACGCACACTAATCGCACCTAACTCTAACTCCGCAACACCACAGCCTTCACAATACACAATGCGTCAGCCATCTGCGCCCGCTAACAATATTCTTTTACACGCTTCATCTTATCTCATCACAACACCTTCTTAACAATTCATCAACGTAAGTAAAAAAGTGACCGACTTATGTGAATTAATTCAATTCGGCCATAAATGTAATGTAAGGAGATGCATGTTGCCATACAGTACAACATCACAACGCTCTGTTTACAACTCATGTGTTATAGCATAAGCTGAAAGTCCAACGTTGTATTTAAGCCCAGTGTTAGGCAGGACATAAATTCGGTATTAACTTTAAGTTTATTTTTAAAGCTATTTAAGTAAAATCTAAATTCTGTTTGAGTAATACTCAACCACTTGTTGCACATCTATTGGGAAAGGCACTTGGTCAGCATCTGGCAAATGTATGATTTTGACCATTTTCTCCGCAACATCCCAATGTAACCACTCAGGTCTATCCAATGCCGCTTTAGCAAATGTTTCAAGCACAATTGCTATTTTCAAGCTAGTCACTTTTAGCGCAATCTCATCGCCTAATTTCACACGAATTGATGGAATATTCACTGACTTACAATTCAAAGTCACATGGCGATGAGATAATAGTTGTCTTGCTGCAATCACAGTTGGTGCAAAACCAGCTGTAAAGATAACGTTATCTAAACGACGCTCAAGTAACTGTAAAAACTGGTCGCCAATAGGCTCTTAACCTTTACGCGCTTCAATAATCAATTTGCACATTTGGCGTTCGGTTAAGCCATAGTTAAAACGTAACTTTTGCTTTTTCTTGCAACTTCACGCCATAGTCAGACTTACGGCGAAGTGTTGCTTTCATGCCATGCTGGCCTGGTGGCGTTGGTCTTGTTTCAATGGTTTTGCGTGACAAGCTAGGTATATACCCCTAGCGCGCATAATTTTTACTCTTGGGCCTGTTAATCGTGACATATGAGCTTTCTATATTGATCTTTTTTAATTAAATTAAGCTTTTTTAACTTGATGGCTTAATGACAAGTGCCATCTAGTGGTGTCGATGCCAATGAAGCATCTTGTAAATCATCTACAATCGCATCCCACTGAAACGCCAAGCGTTTTGCAACTTCAGCAATAAGCTTAGATTCCGCATATTGCGGCGCCGCTAATTTATGCGCTAAATCTGAAATCAGTATGGCTAAATCCGTTGAAGGGTTCACTGCATATTGCGGGCTTACACAGCATATTGCGGCCATGACTGCGCTGGCATTAGGCAAATCTGGATCGTAATCAGATTGCTCATTTATAGATTCTTCATTACCAATTTGCTTGTTTGCAGCTTGGCTAATCAATGTGTTATTGATTGACATATTAATTTTTTCGCGTCATCACTATTATTGCAAATAATAATGATTTGCATTTAATTTGCAAAGTAAATGATAGATTTAGTTTTATGCATTGTTTAAGAATGATGCAATTCCCTTTGCATCAGTAACTTAGCCTGAAACTTTGCATCAGCCAACACATTAAGCGTTTGATGCAGCTCTGTTTGCATTACAAGCTTAGCCGCTGCTTTACGCATCATTTCGTTCATCAGAAAAAAGTTTGATGCAGCGTATCAAAGTGAAGTACCACCCACTTCTAGCTCCACCATATCTTTAGATTTGTTATAAAGCACTTAACACTCTTCGTTGCCTGCCAACTTTGCTTGGCTAATGATTAGCGGTTTGCTCATCATTAATCCTCAAGTTAAACAATATATA
>JAYTHN010000037.1:0-2003 GCA_043732505.1 Methylotenera sp. | reverse complement strand
GTCGTGAAACACATTTTTTCTGTTAGTTGTTCCATAATGCTGTCCAGAACCATTCATTAGAACTTACAGGTTTTTTTAGTTATAAATATTTTATAAAGGCAATAGGCATGGCATCACAAGCAGATATTGCGCATCACTATGATGTGGACAATGACTTCTTTGAACTTTTTCTGGATAAAAAATACCGTGCCTATAGTTGCGGTGTATGGAAGAAAGCTAAGAATCTGGAGCAAGCACAAGAGGACAAGTTTGATAGACTATGCCGCTACGCTAATGTAGCACAAGGACATCGTGTCATCGATATAGGTTGTGGTTGGGGTGGCTTAATGAACTCTATTATAGAGAAATATCCAAACACGTCCGTGCATGGACTTACCTTAAGTAGGGAACAATTTGAGTTTATTAACAGTACGCCTAAATCGAACATTTCTTTAGAGTTACGTGCTTGGCAAGACTATCTGCCAACTGAGGATAAATTTGATTCCATTATTTCCATAGGCGCTTTTGAACATTTTGCTTCATTTGAAGATCAAGCTGCATCGCGTCAGCGAGATATTTATAGTACTTTTTTTGACTGGTGCCGAAACATCTCTACACCAGATGCGCAAATTGGACTTCAAACAATTGTCATAACAAGAGCCCCTAATACCTTATCTGAGCTTAGAGACTCTCGATACTTGCTTGATAAAGTATTTCCAGGCTCGGCATTACCATCAATAAGCGATATACAAGCTGCAATTATTGATAAATATGAAATTTCAGCTGTATGTCGCATTGGATTTGATTATGCACGCACGCTATCAGAATGGAACAGAAGATTGGAGCTCAACAAAAACAAGGTCGTTAAGCGTTATGGACAAGCGCTTTTTGATCACTATCGAACCTATTTCGATGCGGCGAGACGCTGCTTTGAAACTGGATATGTTGATTTGTATCAAGTATCGCTAAGAAGAGTAAAGCCTCTGAAAATATTATCTAAATAACCAATAACGGTCCAAAATGGCTATTTAACTTAATTTGTTTGAGTCTAATCTTGCTGAAATTATTTTCAAAAAATCGAAGTGCTTGTCAGTCAACAGCAAATCAATATACGGGCTTTGTATTTCCATAACAGTTGAACGAAATGTTCTTATGTATTCTCCTACAGCAGTATTTTAAATTTATTATCATACGACTTATAAAATTAGGTAATACATATGGAAGTTAAAGTTAGGGCAATATTCAAAAAATCAATAATGGCTCTGTTAGTGTTGGGTGCATTACATGCACAAGTTTCAAATGCGGATTTACAAGACGAAATACAAGTTTATGATGACTCAATTAATAAACAAGGTGCCTTTGGGCTTGAACTGCATCTAAACACTACGCCTACTGGTAGGAGCTTTTCCAATTATCCTCATGAGGTTCCGCCTGAACATGCGTTGAGAATAAATCCAGAATTTTCTTATGGGTTAAGTCGTGATTTTGAAGCGGGATTTTATCTACCAACAATTATTAACCCTCACACTGATTTTGATGTTGCTGGGGCAAAGCTAAGACTAAAGTGGTTACCTATTCACTCAGAAGATAATCAAGGTTGGTTTGCAGGAGTTAATCTTGAATTATCAAGATTGCAACAAAAGTATTCGGAATCACAAACTACGGCTGAGACACGCTTTATGGTCGGAAGAAGGACAGAAGACTGGCTAATTGCACTCAATCCTATACTAGACTTTAATTTATCAGGTCAATATCGCAAACAAAGTCCAGATTTAGTTGGTGCACTAAAAGTATCCAGAAAAATAGCAACAGGGCTAGCAACAGGCTTTGAATATTACTCATCTCTAGGTAAGCTTAACGATGTGTTGCCAGCCAATCAACAAGACAATCGCATCTATCTAACATTTGATGTAGATCGTGAACCTTGGGTTTTTAATATTGGCATAGGTCGTGGTTTAACATCTGCTTCTGATAAATGGACTTTAAAAGCAGTGTTCGAGGTTCCTATTTAATTAGAAGTCAGT
>JAYTHN010000036.1:0-6929 GCA_043732505.1 Methylotenera sp. | reverse complement strand
ATACGTTACACTATAAAAATGCTAGATATTTCAAATAAAACTTGATCGCGACGAGAATCACGTCCTAAGTGTTGTGCTCTTAATAGTGCTCTTGTATTGACTACACCCAATTAAGTTATAAGATAAATATAAATGTAATTGTATTTATTGATACGAAATAGAATAGATTTTTCAAGGAATGTAGCCGATAAAATCGTAAATACTATTTATAAGAATTTTACTCCTTATTCTCGGCGAGGATTCAAACTTGCATTTGCTAGTAATTTTTAAGAATAAGTGTCAATGTTAAATTCAACAGATGTAACAAAGTTCTAATCTCAAACAAATCTGAATCCAATCCCAATTTCAGTCATTAAATGTTCTGGTTGGGTGGGGTCGTTTTCTAACTTTTGTCTTAAATGGCTCATATAGATTCTAAGATAATGTTCGTTTTCTATGTAGGATGGGCCCCAAACCTCTTTTAGCAATTGCCTTTGCGTAACTACCCTGCCTGCATTTTTAACTAATTCAGTAAAAAGTCTAAACTCAATAGGTGTTAGGTGAACAACTTGGCCAGCTTTTAAAACCAGCCTTTTTGGTAGGTCCATACTAATGTCGCCAAACTCAAGTAAGCCTTCATTACCCGTTTCGTTTAGCATGGTTCTGTGACGCAATTGCGCACGTACTCTGGCTAACAACTCTGGTGTGCCAAATGGTTTAGATAAAAAATCATCTGCACCAGCATCAAGCGCGGCTACTTTTTCAGTTTCTTGCGTTCTTGCAGAAAGCACAATAATCGGGATGTTGCTCCAAGTTCTCACATCACGAATCACTTCTAATCCGTCAAAATCGGGCAAACCTAAATCTAGAATAACGACATCTGGTTTTCTAGTGCCAATTTCAATGAGGCCTTGTTTTCCTGTTTCTGCGCTAAATACTTGAAAACTTTCATTTTCAAGAGCAACTGTGACAAAACGGCGAATTTGCTGCTCGTCTTCAATCAGTACAATGTTGGCTAGATGATTTGACATGAATTAGCTAACTAGCTCATCAGCAGGAGGAAGCTTAGGTGGCGTGCCTAGCGGTAAAGAAAATGTGAAAATAGCACCTGTATCAACTTTAGACTCTGTAAAAGATGAAGCCGAAGATGATTTATTGTTGGCCCATATTTTACCGCCATGCGCTTCGATAATCGCTTTGCAAATAGACAAGCCAAGACCTACGCCAGCTTTGGCAGACTCTTTTTCACCGCGTGTAAATTTATCAAACATTTGATTTTCCAAACTCTCAGGTAATCCAGGCCCTTCATCAGAAACTGAAACCAGCATATCCTGCTGTTGTGTTCTAACGTTAATAATGATTTTACTGCCTTCTGGTGCGTATTTGGCGGCGTTATCTAACAAATTACACAATACTCGATCAATCAATACCGGATCAAACTCAATGAGCGGCAACTCACCAGATAATGTAGCCGAATGTGTGTTCGCTAAATCAACCACTATATGGTGTTTGATGAGCGGCTGCCTCATGGTGCGTAAAGCCGTACCGACAACCTCTTCTAGCATTTGCCATTGCTTATTTAACTTCACTTTTCCGGATTGCAATCTCGCCATATCGAGCAAATTAACCACTAGATTTTTCATGCGGATAGACTGTTCGTAAAGCATCTCAACGTACTCATGACGTTTATCATCATGTTTCCGAGTATATTTTCTATCTGCCTGCTCACTTTCTTGTTCCTCTAAACTAAGTTGCTGTTTTAACAAATCCGCAGTGGCAACAATCGTTGTGAGCGGCGTATTTAAATCATGTGAAATTGCACTCAATACCGAATTTCTTAAACGTTCCGACTCCATGGAGACCAAGGCATCTTGGGCCACATCCACATAATGCACACGTTCTATTGCAATAGCAATTTGTGAGGCAAACGTGTCTAATAATTGTCGCTGCTCCGGTAAAAATATCGTACGTTTAGTTTTCCCCAAATTACCATCCAAAGTGGTGTTTGGCAAAATCGCCAGTACACCACGTGTCCGCATGGGTGCTTGCAGTGGGATATACAAAATTGGCCCAGAGGGTAATGTATTCGTGCCAAATCCAGCTTGTTCTTGGTGATCATACACCCATTGCGCTATTCCTAAATCCAGATCTATATCTGAGGTTCTAGCATACGAGTGATTTAAAACTGGTTGTGTAATTTTCTCTTGGCTATCAGGCAAAAGTATAGCTATTTTTGATTGAAAGATTCCTGTTAAATGGTGAATACTAATTTCTATAATATGCTCAGAAGTGAGTGTTGAAGCCAGAGACTTACCTAAATCATATAGCGCTCTACTGCGCCTTTCACGGTGCATAGCAACAACAGCCTGATAACGTAGGTTAGCAGTCAAGTTACTAATTACTAAAGCAACCACAAACATTACAGTAAAAGTCAGTAAGTACTGGGTATCTGAAACAGTAAATGAAAATCTTGGTGTTACAAAAAAGAAATCAAAACTCGCTACGCTGATTACAGATGAAAAAATACCTGGCCCTCTGCCATACTTAGAGGAGATTAGAATAACACTCAATAAAAACAACATCACCACATTAGCAAGTTCAAAATACGGCAATATCAAATCAGCTACTAGCGATGTTATAGCACAGGCTGCAGTAGCAGAATAATAGCCTTTTAGCTTAGTGCCTTCAGTTACTTGATCATCTTGATGCGTACTAACAATATTACTCATTGCTGAAATCGCTTGTGTAGTTTTTTCAGCTAATACTTTTTCACGCGAAACCACGTGAATATCAATATCTGTAGCTAGATTTGTGAGGTAATCTATCATACTAGGCCAAATTAATCGTTCAACTGCAGATCGCATAGATTTACCTACTACCAGTTTAGAAACATTACGACTGCGGGCATAATTAAGCACCACACTAGCCACTTCTGTACCGCTTAAGGTGGTAGTTTCAGCACCCAAAGTTTCTGCGAGTTTGAGTGTTTTTAAAATATTGTCACGTGCCGCATCAGATAGACGTTGTAATTTGGGTGTTTCCACATACACTGCCAACCAATCTGACTTTAAGCTATGCGCAAGCCTAGCCGCTACCCTAACTAAACGCTCAGCTTCAACACCAGTACCAACACATACTAATAGCCGATCTTTGGCTTGCCACACTTGTTGGATAGAGAGATTACTGCGGTATTCACGCATTTGCGAATCAACGCGGTCTGCCGTGCGCCTAAGCGCCATTTCACGCAACGCAATTAAATTACCTTTACGGAAAAAGCTTTTACCCGCCCGTTCGGCTTGTTGGGCTTGGTAGACTTTTCCTTCTTGTAATCGCTGTAGTAGTTCTTCAGCAGGCAAATCGACCAAGGTCACTTCATCGGCCATATCAAACACTTTGTCTGGAATAGTCTCTGTGACGCGAATACCAGTAATTTGCCCGACTATGTCATTAAGGCTTTCCAAATGCTGGACATTGAGCGTGGAATATACGTCTATACCTGCTGACAGTAGCTCTTCTATATCTTGCCAGCGCTTAGGGTGGCGTGAGCCTTCAACGTTAGAATGGGCAAGCTCATCCATCAATATCAAGACTGGTTTGCGCGCTAGCGCGGCATCTAAATTAAACTCGGTAAGCTCACGTCCACGGTAACTTAAAATCTTGAGTGGCAATACTGCCAGTCCTGGCAGTTGAGCGGCCGTACCTGCACGACCATGCGTTTCAACAATGCCAACAATCACATCAACATTTTCTAGCTGTAGATTGCGTGCGGCATTGAGCATGGCAAACGTTTTACCAACACCAGCACAGGCTCCGAAAAAAATTTTCAAGCGACCGCGGTTTTGCTTTTCAGCCTCTTTATTTATTTTCTCCAGAAGCTGGTCTGGGTTTGGACGAGTATCAACCATTAATTAATTTGATCATGTAAAGTATTTGTAATTGAATCATTATCATAGGTTAATCTAAAATAATAATCTTAGTCTATCGTCATTCCCGCGAAAGCGGGAATCCAAGTTGACTTTGATCCGTTCTAAAAATGGATTCCCGCTTTCGCGGAAATATCGAGTGATGTTTAATGAGTCAATGTACTATGGCTCAGTAGTCTATTTAACTAGTTTGTCTAATGCAATATTAAGTGCCACAACATTCACCCGTGGCTCACCAAAAACGCCCCACTGGCGATCCTTTGTATTTGCAGTAATTGTAGCTTGTACAGTATCTGCGATTAAACCTCTTGCCTTCGCCACTCTGTTTGCTTGATACAATGCTGCAGCTGGACTAATTTCAGGGTCTAGGCCACTGGCAGATGTTGTTACTAAATCTACTGGTACAGGTAGCGTATTTTCTGGATCAGCGCTTTTTAATATTGCGACTCTGGCTTTAATTGCATCTGCCAGTGCTGGGTTAAGCGGCCCAAGGTTAGAACCTGACGAAGCGGCTGCATTATTTGGATATGGACCAGTTGCTGATGGGCGACCCCAGAAGTATTTTGGCTCGGTAAAGTTCTGACCAATTAAACTCGAAGCGATTACTTTGCCATTTTGAGTAATCAACGAACCATTAGCTTGCGCTGGCAACAACCATTGCCCAATGCCTGTAGTGATTAACGGGTAAGCAATACCAGTAATCACACTGAGTAACACAAACAACACAATTGCAGGTCTTAAGGCTTGAAACGCTATACTTTTTAAACTATTTTCCATGATAAATCCTTTGCTAATTTTTATGCTAGTTTTTAATTAAGCACTTAGGCGAAACCAACTGAAGTTAATACCAAGTCTATTAGCTTGATGCCAATAAACGGCACAATCAAACCACCAGCGCCGTAAATCAATAAGTTTCTACGTAACAATTGTTGTGCGCCCACAGCCTTATAAGGCACGCCTTTTAAGGCCAGCGGTATTAAGAAAATAATAATGAGTGCATTAAATATTACGGCCGAAAGAATCGCTGAATTTGGACTACCGAGATGCATGATGTTTAATGTATTCAGCTGCGGATAAGTACTCGCAAACGCTGCAGGAATAATCGCAAAATACTTGGCAACATCATTCGCAATACTGAATGTCGTCAATGAACCACGCGTCATCAGCATTTGTTTGCCAATTTCTACAATTTCAATCAGTTTGGTCGGGTTAGAATCTAAATCCACCATATTGCCCGCCTCTTTTGCGGCTTGTGTACCCGTGTTCATGGCAACCGCAACGTCTGCTTGCGCTAATGCTGGCGCGTCATTCGTACCATCTCCTGTCATGGCTACTAACTTGCCTTCAGCTTGGTGATCGCGAATCAACTTCAACTTAGCTTCTGGTGTCGCTTCAGCTAAAAAGTCATCTACACCTGCTTCAGCGGCAATTGCGGCTGCAGTTAAGCGATTATCGCCAGTGATCATAATGGTTTGAATACCCATACGGCGTAACTCAGCAAAGCGCTCTTTAATGCCACCTTTTACAATGTCTTTAAGCTCAACAACGCCTAGCACCAAGTTGCCATCTGAGACCACTAATGGCGTACTACCACGGCGTGCAACATCATCTACTTTTTGTGTTAATTCAGTTGAAAATACGCCGCCTAAGCTTTCAACATGGGCTTTAATCGCGCTGGCAGCACCTTTACGAATTTGACGGGCTGGCTCGTTTTCAATCTGTAAATTCACACCACTCATTCTAGTTTGGGCGGTAAAAGGGATAAATGTCGCATTCAGTGATTTAATTTCACGCTCGCGAATGTTGAAACGATTTTTTGCCAAAATCACAATACTGCGGCCTTCAGGCGTTTCATCGATAAGTGATGCTAGTTGTGCGGCGTCTGCTAATGCTTGCTCTGTCACACCAGCGGCTGCAACAAAGGTAGATGCTTGGCGATTACCCAAAGTAATAGTCCCAGTTTTATCTAACAGCAACACGTTCACATCACCCGCCGCTTCTACTGCACGGCCAGAAGTAGCAATCACATTTGCTTGCATCATACGGCTCATGCCAGCCACGCCAATGGCAGAAAGTAAACCTGCAATAGTGGTTGGAATTAAACAGACTAATAAAGATACCAGCACAGTAACACTAGGCGGCAATCCAGCGCCACCAGTGGCGGCAACTCCAAACACTGAGAATGGTAATAATGTTACTGTTACCAATAAAAACACGATAGTCAGAGCAACCAATAAAATCGTCAGTGCAATTTCATTGGGTGTTTTTTGACGTTTTGCGCCCTCTACCATGGCAATCATTCGGTCTAAAAATGCCTCACCAGGGTTGACTGTGACGCGGACAATTATCCAATCAGATAAAACCTGCGTGCCGCCTGTTACCGCGCTGAAATCGCCACCAGACTCACGAATGACAGGCGCAGATTCACCTGTAATTGCTGCTTCGTTCACTGATGCAATACCATCAATGACTTCACCATCGGCAGGTATCATGTCGCCCGCTTCAATTAACAAAATATCGCCTTTGCGCAAGCTGCTGCTATCTGTGAGGGTGACTTTTGATTCGCGTGACTCTGTGGACAGTTTTTTAGCAACGACATTTTTCTTCGCACTGCGCAATGAGGCCGCTTGTGCTTTACTGCGTCCTTCTGCCAATGCTTCCGCAAAGTTGGCAAATAACACGGTGAACCAAAGCCATAGCGTCACTAGTGCAATGAAACCTGTTGGCGCATCAGCTTTACTGAATAAGGCTTGTAGCAATATTAGAGTAGTTAAAATACTACCCAAATACACCACAAACATGACTGGATTGCGCCACTGAATTTGAGGCGTTAGTTTTTTAAATGAATACACGATGGCTGGTTTCACCAACACTGGATCAAACATTGACTTCATACTTGCATTAGAACTTGACATATTTTTTCCTAAAATTCTGAGTGTATTAGCTAGATTATTTAATAACCGTAATGAGCAATTGCTCTACCATAGGGCCAAGCGCCAATGCTGGAATGTAAGTGAGCGCACCTAC
>JAYTHN010000035.1:0-6936 GCA_043732505.1 Methylotenera sp. | reverse complement strand
CTCGGTAAATACGCCAGCATTTACTTACCATGAAAATAATGACAGTGAGAGTGTTATTGACCATGCAGATGTATTCATTGAGCATGGTCGTCCTGCATTAGCAATCCAGTTATTACAAAATCATTTAAGTGATTTACCTGCTGAATCTCCTGCTGTTTGGTTAAAATTATTAAATCTTTTAGCCAAAGAAGGAACTGAAGCAGATTATGATGAGGCAGTGATTGAAAGTAATCAATATTTCAATATTAAGGCCACTAGTTTTGCAGATTCAGGTTTAGAAGATCTTTCGAGTATTGAAGACTACCCCGATATTGTGACGCGTTTAGAGGGTATTTGGAGCTCGCAATACACTGTTGGATTTTTGAATGATTTAATCTATCACCAACAATCTCAGCCTAAAGATGGTTTTCAAAGTGGCACATTTAATGATTTATTCTTCTTAAAGAAAATTGCTGAAGTGCTTGAATTATTGAATGATTTAAATCAACAATCTAGCTTTTATCAGCCTGATGTGATTAAACCCAATCTGGAAAAAGTTGCTTTTAATCATGCCGCGTTTTCTAGTGAAGAGTCATTAAAAACCGAAACAAATGATGATTTAAGAAATGACCAAAATCAACAGCCTTCAAATTATGAAAGCACGTCTAAAACTGCGCCTTCATATGGGAATTTAGACTCTTCATATGAAGTTAATATGGTTTTTGATACTGAGGATGTGTCTATGCTATCAAATCCTGTAGAGTTTTTAGATTTAACTGAACCTCTTGAAGCTGGACCCGTAAGTCTTGAAAGAAGTTTGAATCAAACTGATGAAATGTTTCAAGCAGATGAAATTAATTTCTTGACACTAGATAGTAATGTTTACATAAACGAAGCAAGTTCTGAGCTGACACTTGATACTGATTTTTTGATTGATGACATGAAAGATATTGAGCCTGAATTAAACTTGACTGCTGATAAACCCAAAATAAAAGCAAGTAAAAAAGCTGCATCAAATATTATTGAATGGGATTTACCCAAGCTAGATAAAGAATAGTCTGATTAAGATTTTTACAAACTTGTACTTATACTATTTAACGAAAATATTGAATTAAATAATGTACGCTCAAGCCTGCAAAAATGGCAAAACCAAACCAAGTGTTCTGTAAAAAAGCCTTAAAGCAATTTGTTTTTTCACGCGTTTTAATCAAAAAATAATGATGCACAGCAATCATTGTTGCGATTGCCAAACCCATGTAATACGCATACCCCATTAACAGCCATTTACCCGCCAAAGCTAGCAACAATAAAGTCATGGCATAACTAGCCATTACAGCGATAACATCAAATCTTCCAAAAGCGATGGCTGATGATTTGATGCCGATTTTTAAATCATCGTCGCGGTCTACCATTGCATATTCAGTATCATAAGCAATCGCCCAAAAGACGTTAGCTAGTAATAAAATCCATGCGATTGGTGCGATATAGCCTATGATCGCAGAGAATACCATTGGAATACCAAAACCGAATGCAATGCCTAGATAAGCTTGCGGGATTGCTAGAAAACGCTTGGTAAATGGGTAGCTGGCTGCCAATAATAATGCAAGTACTGATAATTGAATCGTGAGCGCATTAAGAAAACACACTAGGCCAAAGGCTGCTAAACTTAGTATTAAAGCTAGGGCATAAGCTTCTTTTTTACCCACTTCACCATTAGCAAATGGTCGATTTTTAGTACGCTCAACCAAGCTATCATATTTCATATCGGCAATATCATTCATCACGCAGCCGGCACTGCGCATAAGCACTGTGCCAGTGACAAAAATCATCACTACTATCCAATCTGGATTGCCTTGCGCGGCAATCAATAAAGCCCATAGCGTTGGCCATAGTAATAATAAAATGCCAATAGGTTTATCTAAGCGCATCAAACGTTCATAAACATCTAACTTTTGGATGATTTTTTGGGCATTCATAATGATGGGTTTAAGCTGTTAATATTGTTGGTAAAAATACTTCTGTAACCATAATACTAGCGTAATTCAAGCTAAATACCGAACGCCTCGCCCATAGATAAAGCGGCTTATCAGTTAGGCTTTTAGTTGCATGCTGATATAACGCATGATGAGGGCTTAGTTTTTTATAACTTAAAGGTGCACGCGTTACTTGAGGATTGGCAAATAACATTGCGCCTAATGGTTTGTTACCCAGTCGGCTTAAACCCAACCATGCGCCGCGTAGACTTTTACGTGGCAACACACTATGTGCGAAGACCACTAATTGAATGTTGCCCATCAGTTGCACTTCACGGATTAAAGCTTTTTTACGCAATGAGATTGCTAATGGTGAAGTTTCATCCAAAAAAGGTTTTGCATAGGCGACTAAAACAGGAATTACTTTAAATTTAGCATAACGCTGTTGCAAGCGAATGGTTAATGAGTGACTATCTATCAACCAATGATGATATTGACCGCTCATTATTGGCTTCTTCAGCCAATGAGAACGACCATGCTGAAGTTGGTTTGAACAATACGTTTTCACTCAATATTCTCGCTAATATTCTAGTCAATCACACTTTTACCAAATCGCCAGCACTGCCCATCCATCGGTTTAGATGCTGTTCAACTTCTGCTGGATAGTTTTTTAGTAATTGGTCTGCCATAGATTTAGCGGCCTCAAGCAATACTACATCTCGCTCCAAGTCTGCGATTTTCAACATCGGCACGCCACTTTGGCGCACGCCAAGGAACTCCCCAGGCCCACGTAAATGTAAATCTGCCTGCGCGATTGCGAAACCATCGTTACTTTCATATATTACTTTCAGTCGTGCTCTGGCAGTTTCAGAAAGTTTGTTTTGATAAAGTAGGATACAAGTGCTTTTTGTAGCGCCCCTGCCCACGCGACCACGAAGTTGATGCAGTTGGCTTAAACCCATGCGTTCAGCATGCTCTATGACCATTAAACTCGCATTCGGCACATCCACACCAACTTCTATCACTGTCGTTGCGACTAACAGCTGTATCTCGGTAGCGTTAAAGGCAGCCATCACAGCCTGCTTTTCAGCTGGCTTCATGCGCCCATGCACTAAACCTACCTTTAATTCTGGAAATTCATTTAGCATCAACGCATAAGTATCATTTGCTGTCGCTAATTGCAGCGCTTCAGACTCTTCAATCAATGGGCAAACCCAATAGGCTTGATTTCCTTGCATACAGGCTTCACGAACACGTTGCAAAATTTCATCACGTCGCGTATCTGAGATAAGTTTAGTCACAATCGGCGTGCGTCCTGGCGGCAGCTCATCAATCACCGACACATCTAAATCGGCATAATAACTCATAGATAACGTCCGTGGAATCGGCGTGGCTGTCATCATCAATTGGTGGGGTTCTGGTTGACCTTTTTGCCTCAAAGCTAATCGTTGCTGAACACCGAACCGATGTTGTTCGTCAATAATGGCTAAGCCTAGCTTTTTAAATTGTACTGCCTCCTGAAACAATGCATGCGTGCCTATTACAAGTTGCGCACTACCATTTGCCATTGCTTCAAGCGCTAATGTTCGGTCTTTTTTTGATTGACTGCCTGTTAACCACGCTATTTGTATGTTGAGTGGTGTTAGCCAAAGCATCATTTTGCGATAATGTTGCTCTGCCAAGATCTCAGTAGGTGCCATCAGCGCCACTTGCCAGCCATTCTCTATACTTTGCAAAGCCGCCATGCAGGCGACGATTGTTTTTCCACTGCCGACGTCACCCTGTAAAAGACGCTGCATCGGGTGCCGTTGTATTAAGTCACGCTCAATTTCAACTGCGACCTTTTGCTGTGCCTGCGTTAGCGCAAACGGCAAGCTTTTGCGTAGTGCTGACACTAGTTTTTGCGATTTTTTGAACTGTGGTGCATCCACACTTCGGCGACGCTCATAATGTTTACGCATAGAAAGTTGATGGGCAAGCAGCTCATCAAAGGCCAAGCGCTGCCATTCTGGCGTGGTTTTGTTTTCTAAGCTTTGTAAATCCGCGTCTGGTAGCGGATTGTGCAAAGCTTGTAGGCTCATTACAAAGCTAGGAAAATGAAACAGCTGGTACACACTGGCTGGCAAAGTTTCATGCAACACATTTTGCGCCAATGCTAACTGAATGGCTTTACGCAAAGTTGGCTGAGTAAGCCCAGCAGCTGTTGGGTAGACTGGCGTTAAGGTTTCTGCCACCTGCGTTTTAATACCAACCGCTTTACAGGTGGGATGCACCATTTCATAACCAAAGAAACCGCTACGCACTTCACCGTACACGCGTAGTTTTGTTCCTACTCTAAGCGCTGCAATTTGGCTGGGGTAAAAGTGTAAGAAACGTAAAGTCAGCTGGCCAGTTGCATCTTCTAACCTTGCGATTAAAGCTTTGCGAGGCTTATAAGTCACCTCAGCATGCACGATTTCGCCTTCTACCTGACATGAGTGTCCAAATCGTAAATCACGCACTGTCGTGATATGCGTTTCGTCTATGTAGCGCAAAGGTAAATGTAGCAATAAAGCTTGAATGTTGCTGATACCAAGTTTTTGTAAATTAGCGAGTAGTGGCTTGGTAAAAGCCTTAATTGAGTCAAGATTACTCATAATGGTTAATGACTTTTTAACCAGTCGATGACTTGTGTTGAATGTTGATTGGGTGGAAACACTGGATAAAACACTTTTTTAATTACGTTATGCTCTGTAATTATAGTTAAGCGTTTATAAAGGACTAATTCGCCCACTTTAAATACAGGTAGATTCAAACTATTTTTTATTTGAAAGTGATGATCACTCAATAAATCAAAAGGTAAGTGTAAACGATTTTTAAGTTCCAATTGATAGCCTGTTGTTTGTGAACTTAACCCAAAAACCTTGGTATTTAATTGCAGCAGTGCTTGATGATGATTGCTAAAGTCGCAAGCTTGTGGCACGCAACCTCGCGCGCCTGGAATCTCATCCCAACCTTCAGGCAAAGCAACATCCGGCCGACCAGTTAGCGGATAAACATAGAGAACCAGCCTGTCTTGTATCTCCACCAAGCTAACAACATTACCATTTGTGGATTCAAGTTTAATAGAGGGTAGTGGCATATCAACCAGATATGCCGCTAACCAATCATCAATCGGCACTGGTAATCCATCAGGTAAATGAGTAAGTTGAAGGCTCATTATTGAAAATTATTGTTTTGTACCATTGCCCACCGAATTAGCGCCTTGCTGATTGCCTTTGGTACGATTGATGCGCACGACATCGGGGATTTTCCTCAATCCACGCATTAAATCTGCCAGATGGATACGGTTAGTTACCTGCACAGTAAAGTATAAATTAGCATAGGCGCTACCATCAGCCTCTTCAACGCTTACATTGTCAATATTAGAGCCGGCATCGGCGATGCCTGAAGCGATCTTCGCCAACATGCCAGGCTGATTTGCTACAGTAAGACTGAGGTTAGTTTTGAAAAGTCGATTATTTTCAGGCTCCCATTCCACATCCAACCATTTATCTGGGTCTAGCTTGAATTTACGCACACTAGGACAATCATGCGTATGAATCACCAAGCCTTTATCCTTATTAATAAATCCCAAAATCGGATCCCCTGGGATTGGCCTGCAACACTGAGCAAACTGCACGGCCATACCTTCAGTACCACGAATCGTAATAGTGTCTAAGGATTTGGCTGGTAATTTAGTATGCTTTTCTAAATGGTCGTCCGTCATGGCCAGCAACTGATGCGCAACCATGACATTTTGACGTTTACCTAAACCAATATCTGCCAAGATTTCAGACTTTTTCTTCACCGCATAATCTCGTATCAGCTTTTGCCAATGCGCTTCTGTGATTTGATTTGGCTCAATGTGCAAAGCACGCAACGCCTGATTAAGCATGCGCTCACCCAGATGTGCAGATTCAGTAGATTGCTGTGATTTTAAAAAGTGGCGAATATGCGCGCGTGCACGACCAGTAATCACATAGTTAAGCCATGCAGGGTTAGGTTTAGCCAGCGCACCTGTAACAATCTCAACGTGATCACCGTTATGTAACTCAGTACGTAGCGGCGCTAACTCTTGATTGATACGCACCGCAACGCAACTATTGCCCACATCAGAATGCACAGCATAAGCAAAATCAACCGCAGTAGCGCCTTTTGGTAATGCCAGAATCTTACCTTTGGGCGTAAATACATATACCTCGTCTGGAAATAAATCAATTTTGAGATGCTCAAGGAAATCAAGCGAATCGGTACTTTCACTTTGAATATCCAACAGGCGTTGTAACCATTGGTGCGTTTGTTGCTGGAGCGCAGTTAATTGCGCATCACTTGCCTTGTAGCGCCAGTGCGCAGCTACACCCGCATCTGCAATATTGTGCATTTCGGTATTGCGAATCTGCACCTCAATAGGCGTACCGAATGGGCCGAACAAAGTAGTATGCAGAGACTGGTAACCATTAGCCTTAGGGATGGCGATGTAATCTTTGAATTTACTAGGAATCGGCTTATAAAGGCCGTGCAAAGCACCTAAGGCCAAGTAGCAACTAGCCAAGTCTTTCACTACTACTCTAAACCCGTAAATGTCGTAAATTTGCGAAAAAGCAGTGGTTTTACCCGTCATCTTCTTGTAAATACTGTAAAGATGCTTTTCCCGTCCAGAAATTTCAGCATCAATATTCATGCTAATCAACTGCTGTTTAATTGATTCTAGTATTTTGCTAACCACCTCTTTACGATTACCGCGCGCAGCTTTAATCGCTTGAGAAATCGCTCTAAAACGCATCGGATATAAATACTGGAAGCTTAAGTCTTCAAGCTCTTGATAGATAGCATTTAAGCCAAGCCGATTGGCAATAGGTGCGTAGATATCGAGCGTTTCTTTGGCTATGCGCTTTTGTTTTTCAGGTTTCATTGCCACTAGCGTTTGCATATTATGCAATCTATCGGCTAGTTTAACCAATAT